>JBBTVX010000015.1:20209-25422 GCA_038063015.1 Patescibacteria group bacterium | reverse complement strand
GACCCCAATTACATGGTTTTTTAATTAGTAAAATGGTGGCTGACCCCCACATTCTGACCCCATTTATGATATCACGAAATGGTGGCTGACCCCATTTATGTTTACATTCATTTACATTACCAATTACACAATTACACATTTTAACGAAAAATCTTACTGACAATCTTTCTAAAATTCATGACAAGCAATACAATTATTAACGAGGCTAGTTCAACGCTCACTATAAACCACAAGCTTCTTGTTTGATTCATTTTTCCAATCATTAAACAATATACCCCGACTCCAAATGTAAACCACCCATTCGATACTCTCTTGTCTAAAAATGATAACAAATAGAGAACAACAACTGCAAATGGAGCAAAAATAAAAGGATATATCATCAAAAATAATGAGTAGTTGATATATTGAAGTACACTCATCCAAACAAACGGTCCGCGAGATTTTAATGAAACCAATATATTCATTGTGACGAGAATTGGCACATAAAACCCCAAAAAACTCCACAAATAAATCTTTAATATTTTTTTGACTTCCGACCAGCATCTAGCCAAAATATTTTTGGTATTAATAATCATATGGTTATTATCTAAATTTTAAAGAATTTAAAAATGATGATGCCGGTGCAGTAATCGATTTAATAGACGAACCGATATAGTTGCTAACGCCTACCGCGGTATTTTTTACAGCAGTCGCAGTCGCAACAACAGCATTTTGGGTTACATTGTAAGCATTTTTGGCTACGGTTACAGGAAACCATGGAGTATTCATGGAGTTACCAGAACCAAGAGGCAGGTGTATTGTATTTGACCCGAATAAGCCAGGAGCAGGATAATTATTTTGTATTTCCGGCACTTTCCCGCCGGCATCTAAGATAACCTGTGTCCATACATTACCAGAATTAGCCCATGGACTAATGGGCCTGCCAGTTGGAGAATACGACCCTAAATTTTGCTTACTTAGATTATCACCAGCTTTTGCCAATGCTTGATCATATTGAGGGACAGTCATGCCTGGTGAAATATAATCTCCTTCAAGCGGAATTATTTTAATATAATCTGATTGATTAAAACTTGCGCTGCTGATATTTGCCTTAAGATTTCCGAATGGTTTATACGAATAGTCAGGACCACCGGCAATAATATAATTTGGACCGCTACCATATTGACTGAAATCTTCACCATCTTCTGGAAATATAATTATGTCACCATGAGCACCGACCTCAGCAGCATCTCTTATTCCTAATACACTTTCTAACCCGCTCGGGTCGCTACTAATAATCGGGTTGTTCCTCGCGTAGCTATAACTATTCTGGTTTTGCGGGTCGGTTAGCCAGTCTTTGTCAATGCTCCAAAACATCGGGTCTTGGCTGGTGAATCGTCCGATGTCTGCGTTGTAGTACCTCGCGTTGAGGTAGTTAAGGCCTGTTGCCTCGTCAAACTCTTGGCCGATGTATTTCCTTTGTTCTGAAAAAGAGCTGTCTGCGGGTTTGACGTCTATCCTGATTCCTCCGAAGGGATAATAATCTAGTGTTTCAACGAGCGCGGCCGCGGAGTCGGTCATAATACTAGAAGAGTTTAGCGAGTCGGCTGAGTTGTAGTAAATCATTGCCTCCGCTCCCCTGCCTTGTATTGTAGCAAGGTTCGCGCTGTTTGCAAAGACATGCTTTGTGGCTTTCGGGGTTGGGGCGGAGTTGTCTATGTTGTAAAACTTGGTTGGGTAATAGGTGGTTGATTTGGTTTTTTGGTTGGCTAATTTTACTCTTTGGCCGGCTGGGTCGTAGCCGTAGGTTATTACGGTTGGCGAGGCTGGAACAGTGTAGGTTATTTCCAAGATTGGGTCGGATGATGTGTCTGTGTACTCAGAAGACCGTATTTTTAACTTGTTGTATTTATCTCTATTTCTCACAAAAGCGATGTTTTTGGCGTCGTGTCCTTCCCGCAAACCAAGCTTGGTCGCTCCGGTCCTGGAAATCCAGCTCCTGCCTATGTTATTGAGATTAAATATCAAATACTGGCCAGCTATAACATCTGTGATGTCTTTGCGTTCGGAAACATCGTTGCCTTCTATGGGGTTGGTGATGTTTCCGGCCTTGCTATAATCAGGATTGGTCAAAAGGGCGGTGTTTGGTTGAAATGGCCTCACAACGCTTACCCAGTCATTGGCGTCGTTGTTGTCGTCTGTCTTTGATTCAACATATACTTTCAATTTAACATCGCTGATAATCGCGTTATCGGGCAGGGCGGAAGTGTTAAACGGAATAAAAGCCCGTTCAATTAGATAATTAACCCTGAGCTTGCCAACGCCCACATTAAAAGCGGTATTAGCGTGGTTGGATAAAGTTCCGCTTAATGAATTATGGGCCGTAATCCACGAATTAGAGCTGTTATGGTAAATGGAGCCGTCGCCTGGCAACGGATAAAATGTGGAGGTGATTGGAGATGGAACCGAATCGTCGGGAATAGAGCTTTGGACCAAACGATTATTATAATCAAAGGCATATAATTTTGCGCCTTCCGCTGTCATATTGCCATTCTCGTCATATATGTAGCTAACGCTGGTTGCGCCGTCGCTGATGCTGGTAACCGCGTGCGGATTGGCATAATTAGAACCAGCGCTTCCGTCGTATAAATAAGTATAGGTTGCCGCGGAATTAGCCCCGATTGTTTCAGTCCTGTTTAAGATATTGCCAATGGCGTCGTATGAAAAATTATAAGTATAATCTGATTGTCCTTGAGCTGAATTGCTTATGGAAGCCGAAGTTAAGCGATAAGCATAATCATACGCGTATTGAGAATTTTTGGACGAATCTGTGGCTGACGCGTCAACTATTGCGATAATATTGCCGACAGCGTCGTATGTGTAGGTTAAATCCTGGCCGCGGATTCCGTTGGCAATGGTGGTTATTTTATTGCTTAACCGATAAAGCTTGGCGGCGTCGTAATTATTTGTTGTAGACGCTCCATTGGCGTAAGAAATTGCTGTTGCCTGCCCGGTTGGCGCGTAATCAATGTTGCTTGCTACGTCAATAAAATCCGCGTCCGCGCTTTCTTTTCTTTGAATTTTATCAAGCAGGCCAGCGGAGTTATAGATATTTTTAACTTGCGAACCATCCGGATTGGCAACAGTAATTTGATTGCCCTGCCTGTCGTACTCATAAGCAGTTAAATAAGTTTCATCGTTGATAATTTTTGATTCGGTTTCAAGAAGCCCTAACGCGTTATAGGCATTGTTTTGAATAAAGTTTGAAGACGCGATGCCGGTAAGGCGGCCAGCGCCATCTATGCCGTTATCATAAGTATAAGCGACTTCAATCCTCGGGCTCGGCCGCGTCCGCTCTGCGTGGTCTTCAGTCAACTGCCGGTTTATGTCATCGTAAGTATAATTAACGGTCTGATTTTTCGGGTCAATGGTTTGGGTCAAGTTTCCCGCGTCATCATAAGCGTATGTCCAAACGCCAAAAGTTGCGTCTGTCGGCGCGCGCAAATCTTCCGCGGTTAACCTGCGGCCTAAATTATCATAAGTAAAATTGCGGACATTAGAAAGCGCGTCGGTAATCTTTATAATATTTCCCAAATAATTGTAGTCGTATAACACGCTGTAAGTGTTGCCAACATTGTGTTCGTCTACTTTGACTAAATTGCCATAGCCGTCTTTATGTAAATCTTTTGCTTTGCCGTTGGCGTCCGTCACAATAAGATTCCAGTCGTTATAATTATTGGAAGTAACGCCGACTGCGTTGATTGCGGCGCGCAGACGGCCGAGCGTTTCATAACTGTAATTCGTGTAAAGCGTTGAGTCGCTGGTTGGAGAAGTTCTCTCTGAACCAACTGAAAAATAAGGCAAAGATTCTTTTGCAAGCAGGCCGCGATTGTCGTACGCATAATCTTTTACGCTAAAGTTTGACCCCTCGGCTTCCGCCCGTTCCTGAATTTTTCGGCCAAGCCCGTCAAAATAGGTGTACATTTCAACAAAATTTGATTCGTCTAAATAACTGAATTTTTTCACGCTCACCGCATCCGGGGTATCTGTGTAAATATAGGTATTTTTAGTTGCCAAATTGGAAGGAACAGCGATATCCGGCTGTTTTTCTTCTATTAATCTGCCCAATCCGTCATAAATATATTGAAACACCCTGTTATTTGAGTCGATTTTTTGCGCGACTTGTCCCGAAGAGTAGTTATACGCATACTGTTCGGATTGGTTTAAAGCGTTGGTTATTTCTACCGGATAAAGATTATATCCGTCGTAAACATATTGCGTAGTTTTTCCCCGCGGGTCAATCGACGCGGTCGCCAAGCCGTAATTGTTATAAGTTTTTTGGCTGTTTATATAAGCGGTCCCGGTTTTCCAGTCCTCTTGTTTTGTAAGATTGCCTTTTATAACACTGCCTGAATCCTGCAAGTCATAATAAAATTTACTCTCTTTGACTTTATTCGCGTTTTGGTCAACTACCGCCACCTTTGAAGGCAATCCGATAATATGGGCGCTTATATTAGAGGCGTAGGCGTAATCCGTGGTAAATTTGTCGCTTCCGATATCGCTAAATGAGCCATCGTCGTTTCCCAAAACTTCGCCCCATTGTATTTTTTGAATTTGGTTTCCGGTATTATTGTCATAATCATAACTTTCGGCTGAATCGCGGTGAGTAGCATTGCCATCGTGAGCGGCATTAATTGTTTGCGATAATTTAACAAATTTAGAACCGTTGCCCAAATCATAACTATCCCATTTGTTAATTGTTTTGGAATAAATATAGCCGGGGCTGTCGGTCATTTCAACGCGGTACGCTTTGCCGATTTTCCAGTACTCGTCATTATATTCGCCGAGCGCGGAATCGCTTTCGTCGGCTGTATGGTAATAAGTTTTAGTAATATTGCCCGCGCCATCGGTTTGAATAACTGTTTTGTAACCGCTGAACTGCCTGTCAAAAGGTCCGTTGTAATAATAATGCCCGCCCTGATAATTGTAGAAAAAATTGAAATTATTTCCAGCGCCGTCGCTGTTTGTAATTTGCGAAACGGTAAATATGGGATAAGGCGCTTTATTTGCCGGGCTTCCGGAATCGTCTCTATATTGCGTTGATGCTTTGTACTCAATTGTTGTGTTTCCGCCGTACGGATAAATTATTTTATTCAGCAGGTCTTGTTTTAACGCGCCATTGAGATATTGGTAGTCTTTTAAAACATTACCATATTGATAATGGCTGGCAACTA
>JBBTVX010000015.1:0-20109 GCA_038063015.1 Patescibacteria group bacterium | reverse complement strand
TAGTTTCACCGGCTGGCAAGCTTGGAAATTCCCACAAAGAAGTTTTTGTCCAGCCGTTTCCGTTGTTGAGATATTGGTAGTCTTTTAAAACATTACCATATTGATAATGGCTGGCAACTAAAACAAGATCTGTTAAACCATCTCCGTTTAAATCTGTGAACTGCGGAGGTATGCCACTGAGATACTGCCAATAGGTTTCACCTGCTGGTAAATCAGACGGTAAATCCCAAAGAGAGGTTTGGGTCCAGCCGTTTCCGTTGTTGAGGTATTGGTAGTATTTAATAACATTTCCTTGATAATAATGGCTGGCAACTAAAACAAGATCTGTTAAACCGTCCCCATTAAGGTCTGTAAACTGCGGAGGCGGGTTGGGATATAGCCAATTAGTTTCACCGGCTGGCAAGCTTGGAAATTCCCACAAAGAAGTTTTTGTCCAGCCAGAACCTCCGCTTTGATAATTAAAACTTGTTGCCGGCAGAGAAACGATGTTTCCATCACTGTCTTTTCCAGATGTCGTTATTGATTTTAATAAAGATTTGTCTGAAACTTGATTTTTTTCATAAGCAAGAACATATTTATTTACCCAATTGCCGTTTACAACAGTTGTTATTTGATTTATGCGATAATTAGTTGCTACGGAAAAACCTGTATTATAATCTTTTGTGGCGTCTGGACTTGCTTCTGTGGAAAAATCAATTTCAAAAATGCCGTCGGCGCTTCCGCTGCCCGTATATTTTATAACCGATGGATAAATTTGGCCCCCATCTTTAAAATAAGTATAAAAAATATAATTATCATTGGTGTCTCTTATCTCCTGCAGCATCCACTTGTACACATTGCCCGGATTTTGCGGGTCATTTTGCTGAGATGAGGCGTCGTAGCCAAACTTATACTGCGTCCCGTTTTTGGCAGTTACCAGCCATTGATTATTTTGAAAAACATATTTATTAAAATTTCCGTTTTCTGTTCTGGCAATATACGAAGAACTATCAATCGCTGTCAGCTCGCCGTCAAGAGAAGAATAATAATAATTAACTGCGAGAGGGTCGTAAAGCTTGTCGGAACCGCTTTTATTAAGCCGCTTAATGTGGGGAATATTCAACGTCCAGCCATAGCCGAAAATACTATCTTGTTCGTTTGAGTTGCTGTTATACGACAATCCGATTTCCGGCTGTAAATTATTTCTGCCCGGGGGAATGGAAATAGGGTAATTATAGGTTAAAGCGCCTGTATTCCTGTCTATTTCCGGCAAATTTTGCTTTAACGCGTTGTTTGGCGAAGCGCTGGGAGCTGTTGGTTGCGCCAGACCGTTGTCCCGCCCCGGACCTTCGCCCTCCGCAGAAGGGTCAGCTGAATTATCTTTTCCATTATCTTTTTTAACGTCTTTTTCGTCATCTTTACCATCGTCCTGGGAAGGCGATAAAGCGGCGGCTTCGCCGCTGTCTTCGGCGTCGGACGAACTATCAGGCGGACTGCTTGACTGAGAATCATCTGAACCCGGAAAAACTCCGACATCTATTTGTTCGGCCGACACGAGTGCCAATGGCTGAAACAAAAACATAAAAACCAGCGCCGTTGCAACAAGTTTTATTATTAGATTTTTAACCATAATCATTTTATTTATATCTTTATCTTGGGCCGAAATAAAATATTTTAAAAATATTTTATTTCGGCCTGAACTATGGCATTTAAAAAACAATCCCGCCTAGGCGGGATTGTTTTTTAAACTGTTTGCGTTTTTCTTAAAAAATATTTTCCTTCTTGGTCTTTTTGAAAATACTTTTTATTATTTAAATTCATCAGCACTGTATTTTTAGCAACCATTCTTTGCAAAAGAACTTCTTTTACAATATCATCTTTATGCAAAGCTTCTTTATTTTCTCCTAAAACTTTGGCAATCACGTCTTTGATTGTGCCGGGACTATACCCCCATTCTTGCAGGGCGTAGGTTCCCCTGCCCACCAAAACAAACCTTGAATCTTTAATAAGTTCATTGTGCACTGTTTGAGGATAAGTTTTCTTATTGGGCAAATTATATTCAAACTCGTCAATCATTTCCGCCACTTTTGTAAAATGAAGGGGTTTTTGATGTTTTTTAAATACTAAAAATGCTTTGTCTCTTACTCCCCTTGGTTTTATTTCCGGCCAATCGGTTAAACCGATTTTTCCTTCTTTGTTTTCTTGTATTTTTTTTGAAACTTCAAAATAAGACAACAGCGCTTCTTTGCTCAATTTGCTTTTTAAAGCAAAACTGTCAAAAAAATCTTTCCTTAACAAGGGGCTCCCCTGCTTCTCAATATCTCCAACCAGCGCGGCCAATGTCTCTTTAACATTTGCTTCGGGTTCTTTCATAATTGACCAAAAAGAATAAAAATTCTTTTTCGCGCAAACTCTGGAAAACTGCTCTCCAAGGGTTAATAAAAACAAAACATATGGTTTTGTATTTTTTCCCCCGATTTCTTCCAATGCGATATCTTCTCTTTTAAATCCTCCTTTGCCTTCAAAATAAGAGGCAAGGACTTCAAAGGTCTGCGCTAAAAGAGGTTTGTTTTGTTTTTCAATAAAAGCAAAGCCGGCTTCCTCTATTTGGCGGACTCTTTCTCTAGTAATATCCATAGACTTGCCAATAGATTCTAATGTTTCCTGTTGGCCGGTTTTTACGCCAAAACGACGGTCAAAGATATCTTTGGTTTTTTGGGCAAGGCCTTTAATAAGTTTTTGATATAATTGAGAGTAATTAACTTTGCTCATAATCTTATAATTCACTTTAAATTAACTATTTTTAATATTACCATTTTTTCTTTTAGGTGTCAATAGTGAATAACTTTAAGCTCTTTTCTCGTCCCATTTGCGCCAGCTTACCAATAATGGACTGGCAATAAAAATTGAAGAATAAGCTCCTGATGTTATGCCTATTATTAGGGCTAAGGAAAAATATTTAAGGGTTTGTCCGCCAAAAAAGAATATAGAAATAAGAACAAGCAAAGTGGTAAACACTGTGCCTATTGACCTGCCAAACGTTTGATTCAAGCTCAGGTTTACTGTTTCTTCAAATTGACCCATGCCTTTTCTTAAGATATTTTCTCTTATTCTATCAAAAATAACTATTGTATCATGAACAGAAAAACCCAAAATAGTTAAAAGGGCCGCAATAATTGGAATGGTTATTTCCACATTGTAAAACTTTCCCAAAACAGCAAAAACTCCTAAAGGAATTAAAATATCGTGGAAAAGAGCTATTAAAGAAGCGACTCCGTATTTCCAAGAAGAAACCGGCCGCGACACTTTTCTAAAAGCTAAGGCAATATAAATAGTTATGGCAAGCAAAGCCAAAAATATGGAAAGCATTGTTTTTTGTTTCAGCTCCTGGCCGATAGAAGGGCCTATATATTCAAAACTTCTTTCCTCAACTTTTGACAATTCTGAAAGTTTTAAAAGCATCTGCTGGTGCGTTGCTTCGTCAACTCCCTTAAATTGCAAAATTACGCCGTTGTTTTCCGTTGGCTGGCTTACAATTTCTCCTATATCAAGCTGGGATAAATTATTTTGAATTTGCTCATTTGTCGGCCTCTGGTCCAGAAATCCAACCTCCATGGAGCTTCCGCCGGTAAATTCAATGCCGAACTTTAAGCCGAACATCAACAGAGCCAAAATTGACCCTATGACTAAAACGGCAAATAAGATGTAGTAAACCGCTGAATATTTTATAAAAGGAAAATTCATATAATTACAATAGCCATTTAAATTTTTCCAATCTTGGTCCGACAAAAATCATTAAAAGGATTCTAGTTATAAATATTGCCGAAAACATTGAAACTAAAATTCCTATGCTTAAGGTCAAAGCAAATCCTTTGATAAAAGAGGTCGCAAAAATAAACAAGATGGCGCAAACAATTAAAGAATTAAAATTGCTGTCGCGAATTGACGGCCATGCCCTTTTAAATCCCTCCTCTGTGGCCAAAGAAAGCCCCCTGCCTTGTTTAATTTCTTCTCTCATTCTGGAAAAAATAAGGATATTGGCGTCAACTGCCATTCCTATGGACAAGATAAAACCTCCAATTCCGGCCAAGCTCAAGGTAACCGGGATAAATTTGAATAAAGAAAGAGCTATGGCAACATAAATTACCAAAGCAATAGAAGCTAAAATTCCGGGCAATCTATAAACTAAAATCATAAATAAAACCACTGCTAAAAATCCGTATATGCCGGCTGATAAAGACCTTTTTAAAGAAACCGCCCCTAAAGTAGGACCGACTGTTTGCTGGGAAATTGGCTCTCCTATTTTTACCGGCAACGCTCCCGAATTCAGCCTTCTGGTAATTTCATTAGCTTTTTGAGTGCTCATATCTCCGGTAATTACCGCCTTACCGCCCGTTATTTTTCCCTGAACAATAGGAGCGTATAAATCTCCGACGTCAATTTTGCCATCGCCAGAAGTATCAATAATAGAAGCGCCGTCTAAAAATATTGCCAAAGGTTTTTTAGTATTTCTTTCTGTTATTTGTTCAAAAAATTTCGCCCCTTCGTCATTAAATTGAAGCTGTATTTCCGGTTTATAAGTAGTTTGGTCAAAAATAACTGTTGAATTTTTCAAATATTTTCCAGTTAATTCGGTTGGCTTAAAATATGGATTTTGCAAAGCCATTTGCCAATCCGTTATTTTTGCTATGTCTTCTTTTTTATCTTGAGCCGTCTGCAATTCTTTTATTTTATCTAAAATCTGCTGGGTTTCTGCTTCCGGCCTCTGTTCTAAAAATTCAAGATAAGGCGTCTCTCCTATCATTTTTATCGCGTCTTGGACATTTGTCACTCCCGGTAGTTCAACAATCAGCCGGTCTTGTCCCTGAATCTGCACAACCGGCTCTGTAACTCCAAACATGTTAATCCTTCTTTCAATAATATCTCTCAAACCGGCCATGGCTCCCGGCTTGTCTGCGTCCGTAACATTGCTCAAATCCGCTTGATAGGTAAGATTAACTCCTCCCTGCAAGTCCAAACCAAAAACAAACGGCTTTGTCCAAAAATGAGGAATGCCTAAATTAAATTTTTGATTCAAAAAATCAGCTCCTTTATTAAAATAATTCGGAAAAATAAAATTTCCAGCCAAAATAGCCAAAATTAAAACGCCGATGAAAATATAATGTTTCTGCTGCATGAAAACCAATTTTAATCAAAAGTGATTTTTTATTATATCCCTGCTTTTTGAAATAGTCAATTTATTTGGCTAAACTAATTTCTCTAAAATTTTTAATTCTAATTCATCTGTGGCCGTGTCGTATATCGCAAAAGTCGGCTTGTTTATTTGGCCGGCCAGTTCGCCGGGATTTATTACCCTGCAATTCCCTATTTTCTCTTCCCACGGATTATGCGTATGGCCGTAAAAAACCAAGTCGTATTTACCGGTTTCTGCCAGTTTATTTGCCGGTTCCGGTTTATGAACTATTGCGATTTTTCTTCTGCCGATTTCTTTTTCCAAAACTTCTTCTAATATCTGCGTTTTTTTATTTTGATATTTTGCCAAATCTATTCTGTAATCTCTATCCATATTTCCCAAAACGCCGAAAAGCTTGCCTTTAAACTCTGCCAAAGATTCCACCAAACTTTCCGGACTGCCTATATCCCCGCAATGTAAAATCGTCTGGATATTCTCCTTGTTCAGCCAACCAACAGCTTTCCTAAAATTAGCCGCATTTCCGTGCGTATCTGAAACAATCGCAATTTTCATAATAATCCTTTAATTTCTAACTCAAATCTTTCGAAAAAATTAACCATATAATTGTGCCTTTCCTCGGCAATTTTCTTTCCGGTCTTTGTCAATATTTTTAATTTTACTTTTTTTAATTTAAAATAATACTCTAACAGGGCTGAGTCTTCTTTAGTATAACTAAACTCTCTTGCAGTTTTCACTAATTTTTTTTCATTACCTGTATACAAGCAATTAGACCCTGAAGAACCGGCAAATAAAAAATCTCTACCTATCCCAACTGCTCCAATTGAATCCAGCTTATCAGCATCAAATAAAATTTTCGCTTCAATTGTTGTGGGTTTGTGATTATTCCTATATCTGTGCGATAAAATACAGTGTTTTATATTTTCTATTATTTCTGTATCTAAATTATAAGAAGACAAAATTTTATTTGCCAATTCAACCCCTTTTTCTGCGTGACAAATTTTTCCTTTGCTTTGCATTTCTTCTCTGCGTCCGACATCATGCAAATATGCCGCAAGTTTTAATATATTAATATCTGCTTTTTCTGTTTTAACAATTCTAAGGCACAGGTTATAAACCCTTTCAACATGGCTCCAGTCATGGCAACCCGAGGCTGAAACAAAAAAATCTTTAGCCCGGCCTCTCACCTCGTTAACTATTTTATTGCTTATCTTCATATTTATTTATATATATTATCTATACTTCCTATCACTGCTATGGCTTTTATTTCAAGTATGTATATTTATTACTTATTTCAAACATCTTTCTAAAATGACTATCATCTCCGATATTATCTGTTGTAATTAATATCATCTCTTTGTCTGTAAAACCAAAAAAACTTTTAAGAATATTTATTTCTTTTCTGCACTCAAATGGGCAAATCCATATACTTTTTTGCAAGGGCACAAATCCAAGCTCTTTGATTTTACCACGAAAAGCTTCCCGATAAAACTTTTTAAATTGAATTATATCAAACATTGCGATTCTCCATTTACCATCCCATTTTTTAGGTTTTTTTATCCGTAAATTATCTACCTGAAGATAGCCAGCTTTTTTTCTGCCCTTTTCTGTGAGAGATATATAAATTTGGTTATTCTTCTCTTTAATAATTATGCAATTCTCTTTTTGCAATCTATAAAAAGTATCGTAAACTTTTTTCTTTTGATATTTTTTAAATCTTTTTCCGAATTTTAAAATATTTACTAAAAAATAAGGAGACGTAGCGGCTACGCAAATTATTCCACCTAACAAAAGCCAACTAAAAATTTCCTTAGCAACTTCTGATCGTGATTTTTTAAAATGAAACATTAAAATATAATATTTTATATTTTAACTTGAAATGAAAGCCATGGCAGTTATTACAAGTACGAGCGCGATATTCGTGTTTACCATTTTTCCCGTTATTAATTGCCAGAAACGCATTGGTTAAAAATATTTATCTGATTATTATATTGCGTAATAAATCCTTTAGCTTCCCCTGCCAGCGGTTGATATCGTCTAACTAATTGATTATATTGGTCCACCAAATCATCATATTGTTTGTTGCGGGGATTCGTATTATTAAGTTGGCCGAGTTTTTCATTAATTTGAACATTTAAATTATCCAACTGACTTTTATAAGAATCTATTTGATTTTTTAAATTATCGCTTGGCTTGGAACAAGCGGAAAGAGGCAAGCCAAACTCTTGAACTCCAAGCCAAACCGTATCCCCTTTATAATTTCCTTTAACAATAGCCACTCCAATTTCCGTATAGCGGTCATTTAAAATATTATCTCTGTGGCCGGGGCTGTCCATCCAAGCCTGCACTAATTCTTTTTCGCTGGCAAAATTTCCTAATATTAAATTTTCGCCAGTAGCTATATAATCATATCCAAAACTTTGAACCAATTCTGCGGGGCCTGTCCCAGCTAGCGAAACATGTTCAAAATATTGATTTAAAAACATATCGTTGACTTTGGCTAAAGCCGCTTCATTAAGCTTTTGGTTTTCAAACAATGGCAAAAGGCCATCGCCTTGATTGTATCTTTGTATGTTTGTCTCGGCAATTATTTTTGCTTTTGTTAAAACCGCCTGATTTTTAGCGCCGCCTATATTTAAGGGAGGCGGAGTTAAAACTTCTTTTCCTATCTCGGTTATCAGATTGCCAATTTCTGTTTTTTGAAAATCTTGAACGCCTTTATTGAAATTATTATAAAGTTTTATTACATCGTCTCTAAAATAAAATCCAACTCCAACTGCCAATAATATTATTATTAAAATTATTATCTTATATTTTGCCATGACACTTCTTATATTTTTTGCCGGAGCCGCAGGGGCAAGGGTCATTTCTTCCCACATGGATGTTGTCTGCCTGTCCGGCAGGCAAAGTTGTCGGGCGTTGGGTGTTGGGCGCCGATAAAGATTGTCTTTGCGGTTGCAAACTGGCTTTAAAAACAGAGTTGGCAATGCTCGTGTCAATTTCTTCCAATAATCTCTGAAACATTTTACGGCCTTCATTTTTGTATTCTACTAAAGGGTCGTGCCCCCCGTAAGCCCTTAAACGAACCGAGTCTCTTAAATGGTCCATATTGGAAAGATGGTCCTGCCAAAGAGTGTCTAAAACTTTTAAACTAACCGCTCTTTCCAACTGGAACATATCGTCTTTGCCAAGCTCTTGCTCTTTTTTGTTATAATCCTCTTCTGCATAGCCTGCCTTTTTAATTATTTCTATAATTTGTAATTTCAACTTTTCTGGTTGCGTTTCTAATATATCTTTTCTTTTTCTATAAATAATTTCTCTGTGCTTATTCATCACATCGTCATATTCTAAAAGATGGTGTCTAGCGTCAAAGTTGAATCCTTCAATTTTTGATTGGGCGGATTCAATGGCTCCGGAAATCATTCCTGCCTGTATCGGCTCGTCTTCTGGCACCTTTAGGACTGTCATTAAAGACTTTATTTTGTCTCCGCCAAAAATCCTCATTAAATCGTCTTCCAAAGAAACAAAAAATTGCGAAGACCCGGGGTCTCCTTGCCTGCCGGCTCTGCCCCTTAGCTGGTCATCAATTCTTCTTGCCTCGTGTCTTTCCGTTCCGAGAACATGCAATCCTCCGACTTGGCGAACTTTATTCGCTTCGTCCGGCAGAGACGGATTGCCACCCAAAATTATATCAACTCCGCGGCCGGCCATATTGGTGGCAATTGTAACAGCTCCTCTTCGGCCGGCTTGGGCGATAATTTCTCCTTCTCTTTCGTGATTTTTAGCATTTAAAATCTGGTGAGGAACACCCTGTATTTCCAACATTTTTCCTAAAAATTCATTTCTCTCAACAGACCTTGTTCCAACTAAAACCGGCTGGCCTTTTTGATGGAGCTCTTTTATTTCTTTTACTACTGCCATAAACTTACCTTGTTCTGTTTTGTAAACCTTGTCCGCTAAATTCTGTCTGACCATGGGTTTGTTGGTGGGAATCACGGCAACATCTAAATTATAAACCTTGTCTAACTCTTCGGCTGAAGTTAAAGCGGTTCCTGTCATGCCTGATATTTTTTTGTAAAGACGAAAATAATTTTGGAAAGTAATTGTTGCAAATGTTATGGATTCCGGTTGTATTGTTACGCCTTCTTTAGCTTCCACTGCCTGATGAAGCCCGGAAGACCATCTGCGCCCGGGCATAAGCCGGCCGGTGAATTCATCAATGATTATAATCTCGCTGCTCTTTACAACATAATCCCTATCTTTTAAAAATAAAACTTTGGCTCTCAGGGCTGATTCTAATTGATGCGTTACGGCAATATCGTTTTCCTGCCAAGGGTCTTGGCTCAAACTTTTTACAACTTTGTTTTGGCCTTCTTCCGTAAAAGTTGCTGTTTTCATTTTTTCATCTAAAACATAATCCTCTTCTTTTTTTAAAGGAGCCACAATTCTGGCAAATTGATAATATTTTTCTGTCGCTTCTTCCCCTGCGCCGGAAATAATCAAAGGAACCCTGGCTTCATCAATTAAAATTGAATCTACTTCGTCAACAATGGCAAAATTATATCCCCGTTGAGCCTGCTGTTGCAAATCATAAGCCATATTGTCTCTTAAGTAGTCAAAACCAAATTCATTATTGGTGCCGTAAGTGATATCGGCCAAATAAGCCTCTTTTCTTTGAGCCGGCCTTAAATAATTTTCCACTACTTTAAAACTGCCTGTTAGGTCTCTCTCTTTATCAAACTCATCTGATTTATACAAAGAATCATAAACAAAACCGGATTCATTAACAATACATCCGGCAGACAATCCTAGGGCGTTATAAATTTGACCCATCCAAACCATATCTCTTTTTGCCAGATAATCGTTGACTGTAACAATATGCACTCCTTTGCCCTCCAAGGCGTTTAAATAAGCCGGCAAAGTAGCGGCCAAAGTTTTTCCTTCGCCGGTTTTCATTTCAGCGATTTTTCCTTGATGCAAAACAATGCCTCCGATTAATTGCGAGTCAAAATGACGCTGATTCAAGGTTCTTTTGGCGGCCTCCCTGATTAAAGCAAAAGCTTCAGGCAGAATACTGTCTAAATTTTCTCCGTTTGCAATCCTATTTTTAAAATCTTTTGTTTTTTCTTTTAATTGCTCGGACGAAAGTTTTTCAAATTCCGGCTCAAAAGAGTTTATTTTTTCAACTATGGTCCCCAATCCTTTAATGTATTTTTCATTGGGGTCGCCAAAAATTTTAGATATAAACGACATAGTTCTATATTAACAAAAAATCGCATTTATTCAATGCGGTCTTGTAAATTTTAAAAATGAGACTTACAGTACAAAAATCGCCAATGCCGCTACGGTTGTCCAAAAACCGTCTTAATTATGATTTCCATATTATTTCTTGTTCCAAATCAATATTAAATATTTTTTTAACTTTTTGTTTGGCTAATTTAATAAGCTTCAAAACATCTTTTGCCTTGGCTCCTCCTGTGTTTACTATAAAATTAGAGTGTTTTTCAGATATTTGGGCTTTGCCTATTTTTTTTCCTTTTAAGCCGGCTCTTTCTATTAAATATGCCGCGTGTATCACGCCTTTTTTATTAAATTCTTTTAATTCGGGAAACTTTTCCAATAATTTTTTATCTTTAATAACTATTTCCGGATTCACGAACACGGAGCCAGCCGAAGGAAGATTCAATGGGTGCCTTTTTATCCTATAATCTATATATTCTTTTATTTTTTTATCAATATCTGATTTTTTTGACTTTTTAAACTTAAAAGCCGCAGAAATAATTATTAAATTTTTATTTTTTTTAAAAATACTGTTTTTCAAAGAAAACCCGCATTGTTTTTTTGAAAAGTTTTTAAATTTTAATGTCTTTGCGTCCAGAGCTTCTACGGACTTCAAATAGTTTGATATTTTTACCCCAAACGCCTGGCCGTTGCCGTAAATAGTTCCTCCGACTGTTCCTCCGGGTATGCCGGCCGCCCATTCAAAACCAGTTAAATAATTTTCGGTGCAAAAATTAACCAATTTATTCAACTCTGCTCCCGCTTCAATATAAATAATTTTAAATTTTGAATTGTCATTTTGAATTTTAATTTTTGCATTTTGAATTTTAATCACCAGCCCTTTCACCCCTTTGTCAGAAATTAATAAATTACTGCCGCCGCCCAAAATTGTAATTTTTATCTTTTTCTCTTTTGCGAAATTAACAGCTCCAATTAAGTCCTCTTTTGTTTTTACAATAAAAAAATATTCAGCCGGCCCTCCAATTTTAAAAGAGGTATAGTTTTTAAGTAAAACATTTTTTTGTATTTTTAAAGGTTCCATCGTTTTTAAAACATGCTTATATGCCCGCCAAAATACGATTGATTTTTGCTCTGGTTTTTTCTCCCACAAATCCCGTGCCGCTTATTAATCCCGAGGGAACTAAAATTTCAGCCGCGTATTTTTCTTGAAAACGGATTACAGCTGATTTTGTCAGATTTCCAAAATTTCCTGTTACAAATCCTTCGGGATAAATACCCTGTCCCTGCAATTTCAAAAACCCCTGTAAACAGCGGACTTCGGCATTACTAGACAAGCCGAAGTAAAGATTATTGTTTAATTGAAAACAGGGGCCGTTATTTTGATTTCCATTTCCCCCCTGTTTTTGAGCCAAAATATCTGCAATCTGCTTTTTTAAATCTTCTATCTGAGCTAAAAGTTTTTTAATGGTCGCCTGCTCGTCTGGCGATACCGCCCCTGCAATTGAAATAGTGAACGTAAAAGGATATGTAAACTCTAAACCATCAAATCCAGAAATTTTTGTCTGCAAAGATGGGATAATAATTAACGACTTTATTTCGCTTCCAAAATCTTTAATATTAATTTCTCCTTTTTGGTCTTTATCAAGCTTTAAAAATTTCAAAAAGTAACTGTTGCTTTTGTCGTAAGTAAGATAAGGCACATAAAAATCAAGACCTGCCAAGCTTGAAAAATTTAATTTTAAATCCCCGTTGCCTCCAATAATTTTTTGCCAATTGCCTGACCAATTTTTTGTAACATTTGTAACAGACAAAGAACTGCTGCCAACCAAGGGTAAAAAATTAAGAGTTGGATTTATTTTTAAATTTTTAAGGTTCTTATTTAAATAACAATATTTAAAATCTAGCGAACAATCGTTAATTGTTGTTGCTATGGTCCAATTTGTAAAAATCTGCGAAAAATCATCTTTAACGCCATTTTTTTGCAAAGCATAATTTATGCTTTCTATGCCAACATATTTTGATTTTAAGGAATCAATTAAGGTGTTTATGCCGTAATGGTCTGTTAAATAATATGTAAATAAATTTATGGTTCCGTAGTCGTATTTTGTTTCTTGCCACTCGGTTAAAGAGTCGGACGGCTTTTCTAAAAATGCCTGCACCCTTCTTTGCAAATTACTCCCCTGATATTGATCGTCATAACCCAGAATATTTGCGGAATAATCCGCCC
This sequence comes from Patescibacteria group bacterium, assembly GCA_038063015.1. Lineage (GTDB taxonomy): Bacteria > Patescibacteriota > Minisyncoccia > Minisyncoccales > Staskawiczbacteraceae > JACPYG01. The sequence goes on along the minus strand of JBBTVX010000015.1, from coordinate 7,471 downwards.
TAGCCTCATTGAGCCACACCTCGTCTTGAACATCAAACGCTTTATTTTTTTGATTAAAAGTAATTAGATGAACGAACTCATGAGCTAAAAAAACCTTGAGCTGGGAATTGTCAATCTGTGAAACAGGCAAATAAAGCATTTCTTTTTCATTTGAATCTGAAATCTGAAGTTTTAAATATTCGTCTGCTTCTCTAAAATATCCGCCCGCCCCTTCTTTAAGAGATTGAAATAAAATCGTTATTTTTTCGTCGCCATCAACACCCGGCTTCCATTCGGAACCAAAAACCGAAGTTAATGTTGGATAAATTCTGTTTTCAAATTCTTGCGAAAGTATATTTAAATTATTTAAAATGTCAATTTGCTTTGCCTGCTCCTGCAAATCCCACCAGTTTTTTTCTATATAAAAATTAAGCTTGGGAGCGGTTTTAACTAAAACAGCTGTTGTCTGAGATCTGGCTGAAGAGTCAAAATCTTTATCTACGTTAAAATTTACGGTATCGCCAAAATCAACAGCCATGGCCACTTGGGCCGCAAATAGAAATAAAAAAATAGTAACTATAAAAAATTTTTTCATTTTTTAATCTTAACACAAAAATACGATTACAAAAAATTTCAGATCTTATTGTCCCGTTTTGTCCCATAACGCGGAACAATCTCTTTTAGGGCGCTTATTATTTCTTCCTTCCCTAAATTTTTAATATTTTTCAGTTGTCTTTCCAGGGCTTCCGGATTTATAGCAGAAAGCTTTGCTTTAAAAATCTTTTGATTTTGCGTCGCAACAGTTCCCTCTTCCGCTGTTAACATTTCTTCAAACAATTTCTCTCCCGGCCTTATTCCTGTAAAAACTATGGCGATATCCTTATCTGGTTCAAATCCTGATAATTTTATCATTTCTTTTGCTAAATCCCATACTTTAATCGGTTTTCCCATATCTAAAACAAACACCTCTCCGCCTTGACCCATGGCCCCCGCCCGCATAACTAATAAACAAGCTTCGGAAATCAGCATAAAATATCTTTTCATGTCGCGATGGGTAACCTCTACCGGTCCGCCTCTTTTAATTTGCTCGCGGAACGCGGGAATCACGCTTCCCCTGCTATTTAAAACATTGCCGAATCTTACAGAAATAAACTTGGTTTTATTTTTCTGGTTATATGCTTGGCAAATCATTTCGCTCACTCTTTTGGTGGCCCCCATTACAGAAGTTGGATTTACCGCTTTGTCGGTAGAAATCAAAATAAATTTTTCTACGTTTTGTTTCAAGCTAATATCGGCTAAATTTTCCGTGCCAAAAATATTATTTTTTACGGCTTCGTCAAAATTTTCTTCCATTAACGGCACGTGTTTGTAAGCGGCCGCATGAAAAACAATTTTGGGCTGGAACTTTTTAAAAATTTCGCTTATTCTTTCTTTATCTCTTATGTCGGCGATAAGCGGCTGAATTTTCAAACCAAAAAAATTATTTTCCAATTCTTTTGAGATATTAAAAATGCCAGTTTCGTCTTGATCTATCAATAGCAGCAAAGATGGCTTAAATTTTGCCGTCTGTTTTGACAGCTCTGACCCAATGGAGCCAGCGGCGCCGGTAACTAAGATTGTTTTGTCTTTTATAAATAACTCAATTTGTTTTGTGTCCAAATTAACCTCTTCCCTGCCCAATAAATCCTCGGCGTCAACATCTTTAAGGTTTTTAAAAGAAACTCTGCCGCTTATAACTTCGCTTAAAGCTGGAGCGATTTTAATTTTTTTTAATCCGGCTTTTCTTCCCAACTCAACCGCTTTCTTTATTACTGTGTTTCCGGCCGAAGGAAGCGCCACAATTAGTTCTTTTATTTGCTCATTTGTTATAATCTTTGAAATATCTGAAATTTTACCCAAAACTTTGTAACCGTGAATGCTTACCCCTTGTTTTATAGGATTGTCATCAATAAATCCAATCGGATAATATGGGCTGGTTTTAGAGGAAATAATACTTCTTAAAATTTGCTCTCCGGCGTCACCGGCTCCTATGATTAATGTTCTTTCTTTTTTAGCCATACGGCTGACTCCCGCAATATGCATATAAATTCTTTTGGCGATTCTAATTCCTCCGCAAAAAATAAATACTAATAAATAACTTATGAACAGAATGGACCTTGGAAAATTTTGAAAAGAGGGAAAATATTTTGACACAAAAATGGTAATGCTTAAAAAAATAAACGAAACCGTTACTGCTTTGAATAAAGATACTGCCTCGCTGGTTGAAACATAAGACCATGAAAAAGAATAAAGGCCATGAAAATGAAATATGGGGATTGTAAAAATTACGGCCAAGGCGATTATTCTTAAAATAAATGGAAAATATTGCGGAGGTATCTGAACTTCAAATCTTATCAAAAAGGCGAACAAAACCGAAACAGCTATCAAGACAATATCTGCCAAAACAAAAAACACTATTTTAGTTGCGATTGTTTTTTTAAAAAAATTAAACATTAAGTAAAGCGTCTTTTAAATTATTTACAACAAAATCTATTTCTTTTTCCGTTAAATTATTGAAAAATGGCAAAGCCAAGGTTCTTTTGCTGATATTTTCTGCAATTGGAAAATCTCCTTCTTTATACAAAAATTCTTTTTTGTAAAACGGCTGTAAGTGGATTGTTTGAAAATAATTGCCGCACTGCGCGCCCCTTTTTGCCATTTCTTCTATAATTTTATCCCTCTTATCCGATAAATTATTCGCCAGCTTCACCGCATAAACAAACCAGCTTAATTTATTTCCCGGTTTAATATAGGGTACATCTAAGCCGTCAACTCCCTTTAATTTTTTATCATATAATTCCGCCACTCTTGTCCTCTTTCTTAAAATTTCTTTAAGGCGCCCCATTTGAGCTATGCCCATAGCGCAGCTCATTTCATCTAATCTATAATTGTATCCTAAACGCGCATGTTCCAACCATTTTCCATTTTTTATTTCTCTGCCTTGATTAGCCATGCTTCTGCACAACTCATAAATTTTTTTACTATCGGTTAAAATAACTCCTCCCTCTCCGGTTGTAATTTGTTTGTTTGGGTAAAAAGCAAAAACAGCGGCATCCCCAAAACTTCCGCACCTCTTACTTTTGTATTCCGACCCCAACGCCTCTGCCGAATCTTCAATCAAAAAAAGATTATGTTTTTTTGCTATTCTTTTTAATTCATTCCAATCAGCTGGCTGGGAAAAAATATCTACGGCTAAAATAGCTTTTGTTTTGTTGGTAATTTTCTCACTTATTTTTTTAACATCAATATTTAATGTTTTTTCATCAATATCTACAAAAACCGGTCTTGCCCCCTCGAACAAAACGCAGTTTGAAGAAGCAATAAAAGAAAACGGAGTTGTAATTACTTCATCTCCCCTGCCAATGCCTATCGCCCTTATAATCAGATGTAAGCCGCTTGTGCCGCTGTTTACCGCCACCGCGTATTTTACCCCTGAAAAATCAGCCATCTTTTTTTCAAATTCCAAATAATTCTTGCCTAAACTCAAATTAGGGGTGTTTAAAACCCCTAACACTGCTTTTTTTTCTTTTTCTGTTATATCTGGCTTTGATAAAGGAATTTTATACATTGTTTAATTTTTTAATCACTTTTGCGGGAACGCCAAAAGCCACAACATTATCCGGTATATCCTTATTGACAAAACTCAATGCTCCGATAATGGAATTCTCGCCTATCGTGGCCCCGGGCATTATTATTGAATTAGCGCCTATCTTGCAATTTTTTTTAAGAATAATTCTCCCCTTTTTCCCGTCAATAGTTGAAATAGAATATATTTTCACCCCGCCTCCTATCTGAACATTATCTTCTATCACTACGCCGGCGCTGGCGTTTATATACGAAAAAGCCCCTATGTCAATATTTTTCCCGATTTTTAAGTTTTTTACACCCTGAACTATCCAATTCCATTTAGTTAATTTGCCCTCTTTTATTTTGGGCTTTACCCATTTTCTAAATCTTTTTTCCATAAATTAAAAAATTATTTAATTTCTCTGATTAACATAAATGCCTCAGCTAACTTAAGACCTGATTCCGTTCCTCTTTTCTGAGCCAATATTTTAATGCCTTCCAACGACCTCGGGTGGGGATATTCCTTTATTTCTGTTTTATAACACTCCATTGCTTTTATTTTGTCTTCAAGATAATCAGAGATATCTTCGTAGTAATTAGGAATAAAAACATTCTCTATTTTTTGAGCCGGCTTTGCCCATTCTGTTTCAGATAAAACTTCGTAACAATAAATTTTTTTAACAGATGATTCAAAACTTGGCCTTAAAGCAACCAAAGCCGCTTCAAAAATTAATTTATGGTCTTTATTTATATCTCCTTCAAAAGGAATAAAAACAATTTCTGGTTTTACTTCTTGAACTACTTTTAAAATAGAATCGTTTATTTCTTTTTGAGGAATTGTATCAAGCTTTACCGTTGGAAAATCTAAAAGAAATAATCTGTTGATTCCCAATGTTTTTACCGACAAATCTATTTCTTTTTTTCTGTTTGTTATAAACTCTTCTGTCCAGTCGGGCGCATAGGCCTTTGTCGCAATGCAAAGATAAACCTGGTCGCCCGCGCTTGCATGTTTTTTAATTGTCCCGCCGCAACCCAATACCTCGTCATCCGGATGCGGAGCTATTACTAATATTTTCATATATTTTTACTGTGGGTTCAATAGTATTCTCAGGCTCTCCGGACCGCAATTAAATAATAAATCAATTGCAGAAATTTTCTCTAAAAATGGCGTAAATCTTTGAGAATAAACGGGATGCTTAAATTCTGAAAAAACAAGCTTAATATCATTTTTTTTTAATTTTTCTTCTTCAATATAATGTTCTTTGCCTTCAACCGTTAAACCCGGCCCTGATAAATAAACATCTGCTTCAAACTTCTTGCATAATTCAACTATTAAATCGGTTTTGTGTCCCTTAAAATCATAATCGGAACTTTTGACAATCGGAGTTTTTATTCCTATTTTTTCTCTCAAATAAAAAATAATATTTTCGTTCAGGTCGGAAATTTTATTCCATTTTTTAAAATATATTTTTTTAAAGGAATCATTGTACATATCAAAAAATGGGGTTTTTTTATAATTAAAATAAATGGTTTTCCAGTGCTGTCTTGCCCAAGGAATAGAATTGTCTATTTCTACTTCATTTATTTTTTGATATCCCTTGCCGCTGGTGATGACAGGAACTGTCAGCCAAAGCCAGCCTTGGGAATTAGAGGCTCTGATCCTATTCCGATTTTGAAAGCTTCCGTCGTAATACTGAATGTGGTCAACCAAAATAAACTTATCGGCTTTTGCTATTTTATAGAAAAAACCGAGATAAGGAAGATATTCTGGCTGATGCGCGGAAATAATCATTTGTCTTTACCTTGAATTACGAAATTAGCCCTACTGCAAGATTTTAGCTTGGGCTCCGCCTTTGCAAAAATTTCTCGGCAGACTTTGTTCCACAGTATGCCTCAAAATTTTTGCTTCGCCTCGCCCGCAAGCTAAAATCTTTCGCAACGGCCTAATTTCGTAACTCAAGGTATAATTTATCAATTCTATCTAAAAATTTTGCCTATGGCAAATAATAAATTTTAATTTTCTTTATCTTTTTTGTTTGTTGGCGGAGGAAGGTTAATCCCGTCTTTGCCATAAACTCCTTTCCGGGAAAGAACGGCAAAAAAACCCAAAAATAATATCTTAAAATCCAACCACAACGACCAATTATCAACATACCACGCATCGTATTCCAATCTTTTTTGCCATGACACCAACCCTCTGCCTTTGATATCCACCAAACAGATTAATCCGGGTTTTACCAGTAATCTCTTTTGCCATAATTCATTAAAAAAATCATCTTGATTCGGATATTTAGGCAACGGTCTTGGTCCGACCAAACTCATCTCTCCTCTGATTACATTAATCAATTGCGGCCATTCGTCAAATGTCCATTCCCTCAAAAATTTACCAATTCTTGTAACGCGGGGGTCGTTTTCTGAAGAAGCCATGCCCAGTCCTATATTTTCCGCGTTTTCTATCATTGTCCTGAATTTCCATACCTTAAACATCTTTCCGTTCTTGCCCAATCTTTTCTGTTTAAAAATAATCGGCCCTTTAGAATCTAATTTTATTAAAATAGCTATCAAAAGAAAAAACGGACTTAATATAATTAACGCGATTAAGGGTATAATAAAATCAATAATTCTTTTAAAAAACGTTAGAAACATTATTTTAGTTTTTTGTTAATAAGCCTCTGATATTCTATTTTCAGCCTGTCAAAAATCAATTTTTCATTAAATTCCTTTAAAATTTTTTGCCTGCCTTGTTCGCCCATTTTTTTTGCTTTTTCTGGATTATTAAATAAATATATGATGGCTTGCGACAACTTTTGCGCATTTTTAGAAGGAATCAAAATTCCTGTTTCTCCGTCGTTAATCGCTTCCGGGCATCCTCCGACATTAGTGGCTATCACTGGTTTCTCCATTGAAGACGCTTCCAAAATTGACGCGCCGACTCCCTCTCTATGCGTAGGCAAAACAAATATATCCATTAGAGGATAAAGTTCATCAACGTCGCTTCTCTCGCCTAAAAACATAATATTTTTTCCTATGTCATATTTTTTTATAATTTTAGGGTCTATTTTATCTTTTTTTTCAGTTTCTTTAGGCCCCACTGATAAAAGCAGTGTATTGGGAAATTTGCTAAGAACAATTTTAAACGCTTTAAAAAGTTCTAAATAACCTTTTTCTTCAACTAATCTCGCCACAATTCCAATAATTTTTTTATTTGAGTCAATTCCAAGCTGTTTTTTTTTATTCAAAATAAATTCCTTAGAAAATTTTTGCGGATTGAATCTATCAGTATCAATGTCTCTGCCTAAATATTTCAACAAATCCGGCTTGCAAATTTTTACTTTAATCGCTCTTTTAATCACATCTCTGCTTACAGAGAAAATAACATCCGAACACTTAGCCGCAAGCTTCTCTAATAAGATAAATGTTTTTTGAAAAAACCACGGAACATCAGGGGAAAGGTCAAATCCATGCAAAGTGTCAATAATAATCGGAGCTCCCGCTAACTTAGCGGCTATTTGTCCATAAATTTCTGGTTTTGGAGTATGAGTGTGAATAATGTGAAATTTTTCTTTTCTAAAATAAAAAAATAGTTGAAAAAAAGCAAGCGCGTCGGAACGGGGAGAAAATAATCTCCTTTTAAACCTTATTGTTTTCACTTTAATGCCTTGCTGTTCAATGTCTTTTGTCCATTTGCCCGGAGAACAAACAGCCGAAACGTCATATCCCTGACTTTTCAAAAATTTCAGCTGATTTAAAAGCATAAATTTTAAAGTAATATCAACGCTGGCGACGCAACAAACTTTAATTTTGACCTTTGTTAAATTTAGAAAATTTTTCTCTTTAATTTCTTTCATTTTTTTGAAACCACTTAATTGTTTTGCTTAAACCGTCT
>JBBTVX010000014.1:0-39176 GCA_038063015.1 Patescibacteria group bacterium | reverse complement strand
ATGGCAGAAAAATTTGAGAGGTCAAAACCTCACGTAAACATTGGTACCATTGGTCACGTTGACCACGGTAAAACCACTTTGTCGGCCGCAATTATGAAAGTTTCACAGTTGCGCGGTTTTAAGTCGTCGGCTAAAGGAGTAGACCAGATTGATTCAGCTCCGGAAGAAAAAGCAAGAGGAGTAACGATTTCAATTACACATTTGGAATTTGAGACAGCAAAAAGACACTATGCCTTGATTGATTGCCCAGGTCATGCCGACTATATTAAAAATATGATTACAGGAGCCGCTCAAATGGACGGTGGAATTTTATTAGTTTCAGCGCCAGATGGCCCAATGCCTCAAACAAAAGAGCATATTCTTTTGGCTCGCCAGGTAGGATTGCCATCGTTGGTTGTATTTATGAACAAGGTTGATATGGTTGACGATCCAGAAATTTTGGATTTAGTTGAATCAGAGGTTAGAGAATTATTAAAGAAATACAAATATCCTGGAGATGAAATTCCTATAATCAGGGGGTCAGCGTTAAAAGCGTTAGAAGCCACATCTATTGACGATGCAAACGCAAAATGCATTACAGAGTTGCTTGACGCGGTAGATAATTATATTCCAGAGCCGGTAAGAGAATTAGACAAGCCATTTGCTATGTCTATTGAAGATGTTTTTTCAATTGAGGGAAGAGGAACAGTTGTTACGGGAAGAATTGAAAGAGGAATTATTCACCCAAATGACGAAGTTGAAATAGTGGGTATAAGACCAACGCAAAAAACAGTGGTGGTTTCAGTTGAAATGTTCCAAAAAAGCTTAGATGAAGGAAGAGCAGGCGAGAATGTTGGTATTTTATTAAGAGGATTAAAGAAAGACGATGTTGAAAGAGGTCAAGTATTGGCAAAACCGGGCTCTCTCACTCCTCATGCCGAATTTGAAGGAGAAGTTTATGTTCTAACAAAAGAGGAAGGAGGTCGCCATACGCCATTTTTCACTGGATATAAACCGCAGCTATTTATTGGCACATCAGATATCACAGGAGACGTATCATTGCCGGAAGGAACCGAAATGGTAATGCCTGGAGATACGGCTAGTTTAAAAGTAAAACTGATAGCGCCTGCGGCATTAGAAGAAAAGAAAAGGTTTGCCATTAGAGAGGGTGGCAAAACAGTTGGAGCCGGAGTAGTGACAAAAATTATTAAATAAGCGAGGAATGCCAGCCAAGAAATCAATTATTCGCAAGAAAGCCGTAAAAAAACCTTCAAAAGAGACAGACATTAAGCTAGAAAAAAGCGCGCCTGAAGAGGTAGCGCCCAAGCTTAGAATAAAACTCCGAGCTTATGACCATAAGATTATTGATAATTCGGCTAGACAGATAATTGATATCGCCAACCGTTATGGAGTTGAGGTGATAGGTCCTGTCCCTTTGCCCACAGAAATTTTAAAGTATACTGTAAACAGGTCAACCTTTATCCATAAAAATGCCAGAGAGCAGTTTGAAATGAGGGTTCATAAAAGAATGATTGATATTTTAAGTCCCAATCAAGAAATAATTGAAGCCTTGAGAGATTTAAATTTGCCTTCCGGGGTTGACATCGCGATTAAGATTTAATATACTATTTAATTAAGACGCATATTAGCGATTGTTAACTTCTCCCGCCATCGGGGGTAACAACATTGCCAAATTCAAAATGGGCAGTAGCCCATTTTTAGTTAAGAAGTAAGAACATGAAATTTATTTTAGGACAAAAAATTGGAATGTCTCAATTATTTGATAAAGATGGCAGGGTAACGCCAGTTACTTTAATTTTGGGCGGACCTTGTTATGTTTTGCAAAAAAAAACAAAAGAGAAAGATGGATACCGTGCTTTACAAATTGGATTTTTAAAAATAGAAAAGAAAAACAAAATTAAAAAAACGATGAGAGGAAAAGAATACAGATATATTAAAGAAGAAAAATTAGCGGATAGTAATTCCGAAATAGGAGACGAAATAAATGTTTCAATATTTAACGAGGGCGATAAAGTAAAAATTTCGGGTATTTCAAAAGGAAAAGGATTTCAAGGCGGAGTAAAAAGGCACGGGTTCTCTGGAAGAAACGCCACTCATGGAGTAAAGCACGAACACAGAACAATCGGTTCAACAGGATGCCGTTTTCCGCAAAGAGTTATTAAAGGAAGAAAAATGCCTGGTCGCATGGGTTACGAAAAGGTGTCGGTTAAAAATTTAAAAATAATGAAAATTGATCCGGAAAATAATTTATTAGTTATAAAAGGAGCAATACCGGGACACAGGGGAACATTATTGGAAATCCGCAGATAAGATTGCAATTGTGCGGAAATTAAAGATGCAAGTAAAAATCAACAAATGAAAGCTATAGTATATAATCAAAAAGGAGAAAAGGTGGGAGACATTTCTTTGCCTAAAGAAATTTTTGATGTTAAATTAAATTCTGATTTGTTGCATCAGGTCGTTGTTTCGCAAATGGCAAATAAGCGACAGATTACAGCTCATACAAAAGATAGAAGCGAGGTAAGCGGCGGAGGCAAAAAACCATGGAGGCAAAAAGGAACGGGCAGGGCAAGACACGGCTCAATTCGTTCGCCGCTTTGGAAAGGCGGAGGCGTTACTTTCGGACCAAGGAAAGATAGGGTTTTTGAGCAAGACATTCCTAAAAAAATGAGGAGAAAGGCTTTATTTATGGTTTTTTCAGAAAAAGCCAAGGATAATTTATTGGTTATTTTAGATAAAATGCAGATGGACAAGCCAAAAACAAAAGAGTTCGCAAAAATTTTAAGAAAATTGCCCTGTAAAGAAAATAGCTGTTTAATCGCTTTGTCGGAGTATAATAAAAAAGTATTTTTATCGGCCAGAAATATTAAAAAAACCAACATAGCAGAAGCAAGAAATTTGAATGTTATAGACTTGATGTCGTCTAAATATTTATTAATGGAAAAAGACACAATTAAAACATTGGAAAAAACTTTTTTTAAATAATTTAGGAATTAGTCATTGCGAGCCCGCAGGCGAAGCAATCTCGTCGTGTCATTCCCGCGAAAGCGGGAATCCAGAGTATGTGGAATAAACCTGGATTCCCAATCAAGTTGGGAATGACAAATACAAAAAAGATTGCTTCGTCGCTAAACTCCTCGCAATGACGGAATAATACTATGGCATTATTTGATTTTTTAAAAAGAAAAAAAGAGGCGGAAAAAGCGCAAATTAAAAAAGTTCACCCGGTTAAATCCAGCGAAGCTGGTGTTTTGCCTTTGGCAAAACAATTTAATCGGGCAGGGAAAATTTCAACCAGCAAAAAAAATATTAATTTTTCGTATGACATTGTTAAAGAACCTCATATTTCTGAAAAAGCAACAAGGTTATCAGAAAAAAATCAATATATTTTTAAAGTTCATTCAAAAACAAACAAAATAGAAATTAAAAAAGCGGTAGAAGGTATTTATGGAGTTGACGTTTTATCGGTGAACGTAATTAAAATTCCCCCAAAAAAAAGAAGATTGGGGAAAATTCAAGGATTTAAAGCTGGACACGCGAAAGCAATTGTAAAAATAAAGGACGGGCAAAAAATAGAGATTTTGTAATCAATATGAAACACTATAAACCAACAACATCGGGAAGAAGAGGAATGACAGGAATAGATTTTTCGTTACTTTCTAAAGATAAACCGGAGAAGAGCCTTTTAATAAATATAAAGAGAAGCGTCGGCAGATCAAAGGCTTCCGGCAGGATTACAGTAAGACACAAAGGAGGCGGGGTAAAAAAATTTTATAGAATAATTGAATTTGCGCAAAAAAAAATGGATGCGCCCGCTAAAGTTATTGCTTTAGAATATGACCCAAACAGAACAGCTTTTATTGCATTGATAGAATATCTTGATTTGGAGAGACAGTATATTATTGCTCCGCAAGACCTAAAAGTTAGAGATGAAATTATATTCGCCGAGAAAGCCCCGCTAAAAATTGGGAATAGGGCAAAATTAAAAAATATATCAGTTGGAACCATGGTTTATAATATTGAATTAGAACCTGGTAAAGGAGGAAAAGTGGTAAGATCTGCAGGGTCTTCAGCTCAAGTTTTGGCTCAAGAGGAAAATTATGTTAACCTAAAAATGCCATCAACCGAAGTAAGAAAGTTTTCCAGTGAATGTTTTGCTTCGATAGGAACGGTTTCAAATCCAGAAAATAAATATTATAGAGTTGGGAAAGCAGGTAAATCAAGATTAAAAGGAAGAAGGCCACACGTAAGAGGCTCAGCTATGAACCCAGTCGACCATCCGCATGGCGGCGGAGAGGGCAGACAGTCAATCGGTCTGAAACATCCAAAAACTCCATGGGGGAAACCAGCTCTGGGAGTAAAAACAAGAAGTAGAAAAAAGTGGACAAACAAATTCATAATTCAAAGAAGAAAGAAAAAATAAAATGTCAAGAAGTCTTAAAAAAGGTCCTTACGTTGATCCAAAATTGTTAGAAAAGATATTAAAGTTTAGAAAGGACGAAAAAATTATTATTAAAACATGGGCGAGATATTCTATAATTTCTCCGGAAATGGTAGGGTATACTTTTGGAGTGCATAACGGAAAAGAGTTTGTTCCAGTTTATATTTCAGAAGATATGGTTGGTCATAAGCTTGGAGAATTTTCACCTACGACAAAATTTGTAAGACACGGAGGCAGAATGCAAAAAGAGATAGAACAGAAACAAGGAGACAAAGAAACAGCAAAAATAGAAGAAGCAAAGCCGGTAAAAAAGTAAAAATTTATGCAAGTAACAGTAAAATTAAACCACTTAAGAGTAACAGCAAGAAAGGCCAGAGAGGTCGTTGATTTGATTAGGGGAAAAACAGCAGTTGATGCCAAGGTTTTGCTTTCTTTTGCAGTAAGAAAATCAGCAGTTTCTGTTTTGAAGCTTTTGGATTCAGCTATTGCTTCAGCCAAACACGATTTTCAAATAGAGAAAGAAAATCTTTACGTATCAAAAACCACAGTAGACGAGGGTCCAACACTTAAAAGATCGCATCCAATGTCCAGGGGCAGAGCTTATCCTATCATGAAAAGAAGCAGTCATATAACAATTGTTTTAAGTGAGATTAATCCGAAAATAAAAGAAACAAAAAAATAATAAGAAGAAAAAAATAAATATTATTATGTCGCACAAAGTTCATCCAAAATCATTTAGAATAAAAGGAACCGAAGACTGGAATGTCAGAGGTTTTTATGGTAAAAAAATGATACAGTTTCTTGAAGAGGATCTTTTGATTAAGAACTTTTTGACCGAAAAATTAGCAGAAGCCTCAGTGGCTAATATTGAAATAGAACATTCGGCTAATAAATTAAATATCATCATTGAAACAGCCAGGCCAGGAATAATTATTGGCAGAGGCGGAGGCGGAGTCGAGAGTTTAAAACAGATGATAGAACAAAAGATATTTGAAATAAAAAAGAATAATACAAAAAGGGAAATAAAAATAGAGATTAGGGAAGTGAAAAATTCATGGACATCAGCTCCTCTTGTAGCTCAGTGGGCCGCTCAACAGATTGAAAAGCGCGTGCCATTTCGTCAGGTTTTGAAAAGATCGATAGAAAGAGTTATGGAAAATAAAGAAGCAAAGGGTGTTAGGATAGAATTAAACGGAAGATTAAACGGAGTTGAAATTGCTAGAAAAGAATGGCTACGGCATGGCAGGTTGCCAAGAAACACTATTAGAGCAGATATTGACTATAATCAGACAGAGGCTCATTGCACATATGGAGCCATTGGAGTTAAGGTTTGGATTTATAAAGGAGATAAATTTAACTGAGTATAAATATGAGCATATTAATGCCCAAAAAAGTTAAACACCGCAAATGGCACAAAGGAAGCTCGAGAGGCGTTGAAACTCGCGCTACTGAAATTTGTTTCGGCAGTTATGGATTGAAATCTTTAGGAACAAAATGGATTACAGCCAGACAACTTGAAGCTTCAAGGCGATATATTATTAGATATCTTAAAAAAGGAGGCAAGCTTTGGATAAGAATTTTTCCAGACAAACCGGTAACTTTTAAAGGAGCAGAAGTCGGAATGGGCGGAGGTAAGGGAGGAGTTGACCATTATGTTTATCCCATTAGACCCGGTCGCATTATATTTGAATTAGACGGCATAAAAGAAGACCAAGCTAGAGATGCGTTCAGAGGGGCGGGGATCAAGTTGCCGATCAAAACAAAATTTATTAAAAAAGGAGAATAATTATGAACGCAAAAGAACTTCGCAAAAGAGATAATAAGGAATTACAAAAATTAGTTCAAGACCTTAAAAAGAAATTAAGCGACCTTAGATTTAAGTTTTCTTCAAACAAATTAAAAAATGTAAAAGAAATTAATCAATCAAAGAAAGAAATAGCTAGAATTTTAACCGTAATTAAAGAATTAAAATAATATTATTATGGCAAAGAGGCAATTAAAAGGCATTGTGGTCTCGGATAAGATGCAAAAAACCATAGTGGTAAAAGTGGAAAGAATAATAGAGCACCCAAAATACAAAAGAAGGTATAAAAGCCACAAAAAATATAAAGCCCACGACGAAAATAAAGAATATCATGTGGGAGACAATGTTGTTATTGAAGAAACAATTCCTATGTCAAAGGATAAATGCTGGAAAGTAATTAAAAAAGATACAATACTATGATTCAACCAAGAGCAATGTTAAAAGTCGCTGATAATTCTGGAGCAAAAATTATCCAGTGTATTAATATACTTGGCGGCACTCGTAAAAGATATGCGCAGTTAGGAGATATAATTGTTGCTGCTGTTAAAAAGGCAGAACCGAGAAAATTAGTTAAGAAACACGAAAAAGTTAAAGCAGTAATTATCAGACAAAGAAAAGAATATAAAAGGATTGATGGTTCATATATCCGTTTTGACGATAACGCAGTTGTGATTTTAGGAGAGGGTAAGCTGCCTAAAGGCGGAAGAGTTTTTGGTCCAACCGCCAAAGAATTAAAAGATAAAGGTTTTGATAAAATAGCCATGATGGCAACAGAACTACTTTAAAAAAGATGAAAGTTAAAAAAGGCGATACAGTTTTAATCACAGCGGGAAAAGATAGGGGTAGAACAGGAAAAATTTTAAAATCTTTTTTAAAAGAAAGCGTTGTTTTAGTTGAAGGAATTAATTTAAAGAAAAAGCACGTAAAGGCAAAAAAACAAGGCGAAAAAGGTCAAGTAATTTCTACGCCAGCGCCTTTGAATATTTCTAATGTAAAGATTATTTGTCCAAAATGCGGCAAAGCAACCAGAGTAGAATATAAAATGGAGAAAGGAGAAAAACGTAGAATTTGTAAAAAATGTAAATCACAAATTTGAAACTATGCCAAGTTTAAAAGAGAAATATCAAAAAGAAGTTATGCCTCAACTGATGGCAAAGTTTGGTTACAAAAACACAATGGCAGCGCCTCAAGTTAAGAAAGTGTCGATAAACACTTGTTTTGGAAAAGATACCGCGACTAAAACATCGGGAGAAAGAGAAAAAATGCAAGATTTTATTATGCGCGACCTAGCTTCTATTTCTGGACAAAAACCTAAATTAGTAAAATCTAAAAAATCAATTGCCGGTTTTAAATTGAGAGAAGGATTAGAAATTTCAGCGATGGTAACACTGAGAAAAAGCAAAATGTGGGATTTTTTAGAAAGATTGGTTTATTTATCTTTTCCAAGGTCTCGCGATTTTAAAGGACTCGATCCAAAAACAATAGACAAGAGAGGTAATTTGAATATTGGTTTTCGCGAGCATATTTCTTTTCCAGAAATTTTTGCAGAAAAAGAAAAAACCATTTTTGGATTAGAAATAACAATTGTTACAAATGCAAAAACTAAAGAAGAAGGATTAGAATTGTATAAACTATTAGGATTTCCAATGAAAAATTAAAAATTTAAATTGATATGGCAAAAACATCGCAAATAGCAAAAGCAAAAAAGAAACCGAAATATTCTTCAAGAATTATTAGACGCTGTTTTAAATGCGGAAGAAGAAGGGGATATATGAGAAGTTTTGGTCTTTGCAGGATATGTTTTAGAGAATTAGCTAATAAAGGAGAAATTCCGGGAATTAAAAAATCATCTTGGTAAAAAATTATAGAAATTATTACATATTTATATAATTAATCGCTCGGTCAAAATGAAAATTCATTTTCATTTATCCCTCGCTCGTAATTATGACAGACCCAATAACAGATATGTTAAATCAAATAAGGAATGCGAAAGCTGTTGAGAAACAGGAGGTGTTTATTTCTCTTTCAAAAGCAAAATACGAAGTTGCTAAAATTTTG
Organism: Patescibacteria group bacterium; assembly: GCA_038063015.1. Lineage (GTDB taxonomy): Bacteria > Patescibacteriota > Minisyncoccia > Minisyncoccales > Staskawiczbacteraceae > JACPYG01. The sequence goes on along the minus strand of JBBTVX010000014.1, from coordinate 30,873 downwards.
GCGCAGGAAGGTTTTATAGGAGAAGTCAAAAAGGCAGTTAAGGGCAAGATAAAATCAATGAAAATTATTTTAAAATATAATGAGGGAGTTTCTAGAATATCAAATTTAAGAAGAATTTCCAAACCAGGTCAGAGAATTTACGCTAAAGTTTCAGAAATAAAAAGAGTAAAAGGCGGTTATGGAATATCAATAATTTCAACTTCAAAAGGATTGATGACCAACAAAGAAGCCCATAAATTAAAGTTAGGAGGCGAAGTGATTTGCGAAGTATGGTGACATTGCGCGAAAAGGATGTTTTTGATATAACTAAAATATAAAAATTATGAGCAGAATAGGAAAAAAATTAATTAAAATACCGGAAAATGTGAAAGTGGAAATTGAGGGTCAAAGCCTCAAAGTTTTAGGTTCTAAAGGAGAATTACAAATAGAAATACATAGAGATATTAAAGCAGAAATGAAAGACAACGAAATTTTAATTTCTCCTCAAAAAGAGAATCCATCAAAAAAAGCAAAAGGTCTTTGGGGATTATACAGAGCCCTTATTTTTAATATGGTAGAAGGAGTAAGCAAAGGATTTGAAAAGAGATTAGAGATAGAAGGGGTGGGGTATAAAGCTATGGTTGATGGTGAAAACCTAGTTCTAAATGTGGGTTTTATAAATCCGGTTAAGATTAAAAAACCAGAAGGTATTAATTTTTTAGTAGAAAAAAATGTGATTATTGTTTCTGGCACAAGCAAAGAAAAAGTCGGGCAGATCGCAGCTATAATTAGAAAAGCCAAGAAAGCCGAGCCATACAAAGGAAAGGGCATTAAATATCAAGGAGAAAAAATTAGAAGAAAAGAAGGTAAAAAAGTAGTTTCAGCAAAAAAATAGAAATTGCTAAAGCAATTTATGTAATTACGTCGCTCGGTTAAAATGAAAATAAATTTTCATTTTTCCCTCGCTAGTAATTATAATATGTTATGTTGTTAAAACAATTAAAACGCCTCAGGCGCCATAAAAAAATAAGAGCAAGAATAAATGGTACAAAAGAAAGGCCTCGTCTTTGCGTTTTTAGATCGTTATCTCATATTTACGCTCAATTGATTAACGATGACGCAGCCAGAGTTTTAGTTTCAGCTTCAGATAAAGAAGTAAAAGTGAAAAAAAGCGAAAAAACGACTCGCAAAGTATCAGTTGCTTTTGAAGTGGGTAAACTGATTGCCCAAAAAGCTCAAGCCCAAAAAATAGAAAGAGTTATTTTTGACAGAGGAGGAGTCGTTTTTCATGGCAGGGTAAAAGCATTAGCCGATGGAGCAAGAGAAGGAGGTTTAAGGTTTTAATTTTAAATAAAAAATTATGACAGAAGAAAAAGCAGAAAAGAAAAATACTACGGAGCCTTATTTTAAACCTTTTGGCGAAAGTAATAATAAACCCGCCAGCCGTGGTTTTGGCGGTGGTAATCGCAGTTCTGGCGGTGGCCGCGGTTTTAGAGGCAGAGAAAAAGTCAATGATGGATTTGAATCAAAACTTTTGGATTTAGCCAGGGTTGTAAGGGTCACGGGCGGAGGTAAACGTTTAAGATTTAGGGCAGTTGTAATTGCAGGCGATAAAAAGGGCAAGATTGGAATAGGAATAGACAAGGGAAGAGATGTTTCTCAAGCTATAGAAAAAGCTACCAATAAAGCAAAGAAAAACTTTGTAAATGTTATTATTGTGGAAGGAACAATTTCTCACGAAGTAGAGGCAAAAACGGGACCAGCAAGGATTTTATTAAAACCGCAGAAAAAGGGTAGGGGTTTAGTTGCTGGAGGAGCCGTAAGGGCTATTTGCGAGTTAGCAGGCATTAAAAATATTTCTTCAAAGATTCTTTCAAGTTCCAAAAATAAACTTAATAATGCCAGAGCAACAATAGAGGCATTGAAGAAACTAAAAGCTAAAATTTAAAAAAAATGCAGTTACACGAATTAAAACCAAAACATAAATTAAAAAGAAAAAAAAGAGTTGGCAGAGGAGGAAAAAAGGGCACGTATTCCGGAAAAGGAAATAAGGGACAAAGCTCAAGGGCTGGCAGAAAAATGGTGCCGATTATCAGAGAATTAATTAAAAGGTATCCAAAATTAAAAGGATATAGGAGTTTTGTTTTAGAAGATTATTCTGTTGTTGTTAATATTGATACATTAGAAAAAATTTCAAAAAACGGAGAAGTAATAAGTCCCGATAATTTGATTAAAAAAGGAATTATTCGTATGATAAAGGGAAGAGTCCCAAAAGTTAAGCTCTTAGGCAGAGGAAAATTATCAAAGCAATTAATTATTGAAAATTGTAAAGTTTCAAAAACAGCCAAGGAAGCAATTGAAAAAGCCGGAGGCGCAATAAAATAATTTAAAAGCTAATGTGGTACGATAAAATATTATTTCTTTTTAAAAACAAAGAACTTAGGAAAAAACTTTTGTTTATCATTTTTTTGTTTGTTGTTTTCAGGATAGCGGCCAATATACCAATTCCAGGGATTGGGCTTGATGAATTAAGGAAATTTTTTGCCCAAAATCAGGTTTTTGGGCTTTTAAATTTATTCTCGGGAGGAGCATTAAGTAATTTTTCTATTGTCTTACTTGGACTTGGACCTTATATTACAGCTACAATCATATTCCAACTTTTAACAATGATTTTTCCGGCATTAGAAAAATTATATAAAGAGGAAGGCGAAGCCGGCCGGCAAAAATTTAATCAATATGCAAGATTAGCAACAATTCCTTTGGCTATTTTTGAGGGCTATGGAATGCTGACTTTGTTTCAACGACAGGGAATTATTGCCCCCTTGGACCCCTTAACACTTTTAAGTTCAATTTTAACAATTGCGGCTGGAGCAATGTTTTTGATGTGGCTCGGAGAGATTATTTCAGAGCAGGGAATGGGAAACGGAATTTCTCTTTTGATTTTTGCCGGTATTGTCGCCAATCTCCCGTCAAATATATTTCAAACATTTGTTACTTGGGATCCATCTAAAATCCCCTCTTATATTTTGTTTTTTGTTTTATCGGTGGCAATAATTGCCGGAGTAGTTTTAATTACAGAAGCTCGTAGAAATATTCCAGTTTCTTACGCTAAAAGAGTGAGAGGTATGAAAATGTACGGAGGAGTTTCGACTTATTTGCCCTTAAATGTTAACCCAGCCGGAGTTATTCCTATTATCTTTGCCCTTTCCATACTTTTGTTTCCAGGAATGCTGGCAGGATTTTTGGGCGGAGTTCCAGGGTTTGTCGGCGCTATTGCCAACGCCACCGCCTCTTTTTTTAATAATGTTTGGGTGCATGGAGTATTATACTTTTTATTAGTTATTCTTTTTACTTATTTTTATACAGCAGTTACGTTTGACCCAAAAACAATTTCAGAAAATTTGCAAAAAATGGGAGGGTTTATTCCCGGAGTAAGACCAGGAAAATCCACTACAGATTTTTTAAAACACATTTTAAACAGAGTTTTATTTACAGGAGCTATATCATTGGGTTTAATCGCTGTTTTACCTTCAATTGTGGCCGGAATGACCGGAGTTACGGGATTTACTTTTTTAATAGGTGGCACATCGCTTTTAATCGTTGTAAGCGTTGTCTTAGACACTTTACGTCAAATTAACGCTCAACTCCAAATGAGGGAGTATGAGACATTTTAATATATGGAAAAACAAGTTATTATTTTATTCGGGCCCCCAGGAGCCGGAAAGGGAACCCAAGCAGAGCTTTTAGCTGATAAGTTGGGTTATTATCATTTTGAATCAAGTAAAGTTATAGAGGCTTGTTTTAAAAACGAAAGCCCGGAAAAAGTTTTTAAAATTGAAGGAGAAGATTATAAAGTAGAAGACGAAAAAAAGAGATGGGAACAGGGATTGCTCAATAGTCCGCCTTTTGTTGTTTTTTTAATGATAGAAAAGATAAAAGAATTGGCTGAAGTGGGAAAATCTATTATATTTTCAGGTTCTCCTAGAACCGTTTATGAAGCAGAAAAGGAAATACCTTTATTGAAGGAGCTTTATGGCCAAGAGAATGTAAGATTTATTTTACTTGAAATAGGAGCCGAAACAACAATTTTTAGGAATTCTAACAGAAGAATTTGCGAATTAATTCGTCACTCAATCTTATTTACCAAAGAAACGGAAAATTTAACATTGTGTCCGTTAGATGGGTCAAAACTTGTAAAAAGAAAAGGACTTGACGACCCAGAAACAATAAAAAAACGTTTAGAAATTTTCAAAGAGCAAACTTTTCCTGTTTTAGAAAGCGTTGAAAAAGAAGGATTGTCTGTTAATAAAGTTAACGGGGAGCAAACAGTATCAGATGTCTTTAAAGATGTTTTAAAAGTTGCGAAATGATAACAATAAAATCTACAGAAGAAATTGAAATAATGACAGAGGCTGGTAAAATCCTAGCCACAGTTTTAAGCGAAGTGGAGAAATTAGTTAAGCCGGGAATTACCACGATAGAATTAGACAGGGCCGCAGAGGCCCTTATTTTAAAACACGGAGCAAAACCAGCATTTAAAGGATATGACGGCTTTCCTTATTCTTTGTGCGCTTCAGTAAATGAGGAAATCGTTCACGGATTTCCTTCTGAAAGAATATTAAAAGAAGGGGATATAATTGGATTGGACTTAGGCGTTTTTTATAAAGGATATAATTCTGATATGGCTGTTACGGTGGCCGTGGGCGAAGTTTCTTTTGAAGCAAAAAGATTAATAATAGTTACAAAAAAAGCCCTGAAAAGGGGAATTAAAAAAGTCAGGCCTGGCAACACAATTGGAGACATTGGAAATACCATTCAAAGGTATGTTGAAGACCAGGGTCTAAGTGTTGTTAGAGACCTTTGCGGACACGGCATCGGAAAAGATGTTCACGAAGACCCAAAAATTCCAAACTTTGGCGTAAGGCACAAAGGAGAAATTCTAAAAGAAGGCATGGTTATTTGTTTAGAGCCCATGGTAACTATGGGAGATTGGCGCCTTAAAAAGGCCAAAGACGGATATGGATACGCTACCAAAGACGGCTCGCTGGCAGCTCACTTTGAGCACACGATAGCAGTCACCAAAAAAGGAGCAAGGGTGTTAACAGAAATTTAATTTTTGTGATAAAATATAATTATGAAACCACTAATTGTAGCAAATTGGAAACTAAATCCAACGAATCAAAAAGAAGTCAAAGAACTTTTTGAGAAGATTAAAAAAGGAGTGTCAAAAATAAAAGGAGTGGAGGTTGTAATCTGTCCGCCTTTTGTATTTTTACCATTGATTAAAGGATTATCGCTCGGGGCGCAGAATGTTTATTTTGAAGAAAAAGGCGCTTTTACAGGAGAAATTTCCGCTTTAATGCTTAAAGATTTAAAAATTGATTATGTGATTGTCGGCCATTCAGAGCGCAGAAAACATTTTAAAGAAACCGACGAAATTATTAACAGAAAAATAAAAAAGGCGCTAGCGGCTAGCTTAAAAATTATTTTTTGCGTTGGTGAAACAGCAGGGGAAAAGGCCGCCGGGAAAAAATCAAATATTTTAGAGAGTCAGTTGAAAGAGGGATTAAAAGGAATTTCAAAAGATGACGCAAAAAAAATAAACATTGCCTATGAGCCGGTTTGGTCAATTGGAACAGGAAACAACTGCTCCGTAGACGAAACAATGAGTTCTGTTTTATATATTAAAAAAGTATTGGCAGGCATTTATAACAGACAGACAGCAGACAGCATAAGAATTATTTATGGCGGAAGCGTAAAAAGCGCAAATTCCGGCGACTATATAAAAAAAGCAGGAGCTAGTGGCTTATTGGTTGGCGGATCATCATTGGACGCAGGGGAGTTTATAAAAATAATAAAATCAGCTGAATATGTTCAAGCTACGGAACATAATTGACAAGCCGTTGTTTTTTTGCAATAATAAACTATTATGAACGACGAAATAGTAAACAGCGGATACTTTTTTAGTCCCAGTAAAGGCAATATAGAGTTTAGCGGAGTCATAAAAGAAATTTATAGTTATATTCAGGAGCGGCCTGAATTTTTTTATGATATTGTGGTGGGGTGCGATTCTCCGTCTTCAGACAAGCCATTTTTTCCAATAGCCATTGTTGTATTAAGAACCGGAGCTGGGGGCAGGTTTTTTTTAAAAAAAATGCACTATCCGGATAATTTTTTAAAAAAGTTCGCTAATATTAATTGGAAAAATAGAATTTTGCAGGAAGTTTATTTGTCTTGCGAATTAGCATTATCTCTAAGAGAAACCTTGGAAAAAGAATTTGGCAAAGCCACACCGACTTTTAATTATCAATTCCAGTATATTCACGCTGACGTTGGAGAGACAGGCAAAACAAAAGAAATGGTAAAAGAAGTTGTTGGTTTAATAAAAAGCAATGGCTTTGAACCGCGCATAAAACCGCAGTCGTTTGCCGCCTCGGTTGTGGCAGACCGATATACATAGTCTCATTACGAGGAGCGTAGCGACGAAGCAATCTAAAACGCCGGAAGCGGCGTTTTTTCGTTGGCCGATTTTTAGCCTTGTTTTTTGTTTTATTATGTGTTATAAATGAAAATTATCGGGATTGTGTTCCGATTACCCTTGCCACAAGGGCATTTGTGGCGATTAGTACATTGGAGAATAGATATGTCGGGCACGTCAGAAAAAAAACCGCGGCGTCCGTTTCACGAAACAATCGTGGATCAGATTCAAGGGGAAACCTCGTATGCAGAGGACCTTGATTTTTTGGGACAGCTGATCATGGTGACCAAAATTCCCAAGAATCACGACGCAATTATCGCGGCGTGGCAGGAGCGGTGTGATGAGCTCGCCGAGGAGGAAGATCCGTTTTTCGCCGAGGTGCTGGCTGACCTTCTCCAGCAGAAACAGGAAGCCGAGGCAGAGGCGAAGGCCAAGGAAGCGGCACAGCGCGAATGGTCCGGGGTCACCTAATTAGCTATCGGCACATTTCTCCATTTTTGCGCACGACCTTCGGGTACGGCGCTTTTATTTTTTTTGCATAAAAATATTTTTTGATGTAAAATGTAATAATGAATTCTTCAGAATTGAGGACAAAATTTTTGGATTTTTTTGAAAAAAGGGGGCACAAAATAATTCCTTCGGCTTCTTTGGTTCCGGAAAACGATCCGACGGTTTTATTTACAACAGCCGGGATGCATCCTTTGGTGCCATATTTATTGGGCGAAAAACATCATGCTGGAAAAAAATTAGCCAGCGCGCAGAAATGCATAAGAACCGTGGATATTGATAATGTTGGCGACGACACACATTTAACTTTTTTTGAAATGCTGGGAAACTGGTCTTTGGGAGATTATTGGAAAGAAGAGGCAATAAAATGGTCTTTTGAATTTTTAACAAAAGAATTAAATATACCATTAGAAAGGCTATCGGTTTCCTGTTTTGCCGGCGACAAAGACGCGCCCAAAGACGAAGAATCGGCAAAAATCTGGGAAAATTTGGGAATAAAAAAAGAAAGAATTGCTTTTTTGCCAAAAGAGGATAATTGGTGGGGGCCGGCTGGCCAAACAGGGCCTTGCGGCCCGGACACGGAAATGTTTTATTGGAAGTTAAATGATGTGCCAGCTCCGGAAGTTTTTGATGCAGAAGATAAAAATTGGGTTGAAATTTGGAATGATGTTTTTATGCAATATGTCAAAGACGAAAACGGAAATTATTTGGGAGCTGAACAAAAAAACGTTGATACCGGAATGGGAATGGAAAGAACATTGGCTGTTTTAAACGGAAAAGAAAGTGTTTATGAGACAGATTTATTTTTGCCGATTATCAAAAAAATTGAAGAATTATCCGGGAAAAAATATGAAGACAATAAAAAATCATTTAGAATTATCGCCGACCACATTAAAGCATCAGTATTTTTGGCATCAGAAGGAATTGAGCCCTCAAATATTGAGCGAGGTTATATTTTAAGAAGATTATTAAGAAGAGCCATTAGGTATGGAAAAGTTTTGCAGATACCAGAGGGCTTTTTGATTAGTTTAATAAAATCAGTTGTCGGAATTTATAAGGATGTTTACCCGGAATTGGCGAGGAATGAGAGCGGGGTTGTTTTTATTGCGCGACAAGAGGAAGAAAAATTTGAAAAAACATTGGAGAACGGATTAAAAGAATTTGTCTCGCTTTGCGAGATCTCGCGCAGCGAGAAAAAAACAGGATTGATATCGGGCAAAGATGCATTTAATCTTTATCAGTCGTATGGATTTCCGATTGAAATGACAGAAGAGCTGGCGAAAGAAAAAGGAGTAAAAATTGATGATAATGAATTTAAAGAAGAATTAAAAAAACATCAAGAATTGTCTCGCACGGCTTCGGCTGGAATGTTTAAGGGCGGGTTGGCTGATGCAAGTGAAGAAACGACAAAACTGCATACTGCGGCGCATTTAATGTTGGCTGGGTTAAGAAAAGTGCTGGGCGATCATGTGATACAAAGGGGCAGCAATATTACAGCCGAAAGATTACGGTTTGATTTTTTTCACAAAGAAAAAATGACCAGTGAACAAATAAAAAATGTGGAAAATTTTGTAAATGGTATAATAGAAAAAGATTTACCCGTAAGTTTTGAAGAAATGACATTAGAAAAAGCCAAAAATCTTGGAGCTATGGGAGTTTTTGAATCTAAATATGGAGAAAAGGTTAAGGTTTATACTGTGGGTTTTGGCGATAATATAGTAAGCAGGGAAATTTGCGGAGGACCGCATATTGAGAGAACAGGAATTTTAAGCCATTTTAAAATACAAAAAGAAGAAAGTTCTTCCAGCGGAACCAGAAGAATTAAAGCAATATTACAATAGCGTTTAGGGTATAGCGTTTAGCGTTTAGTCAATTTACTAAACCCCAAACCATAACACCTAAACCCTAAATATAAAATGCCAAAAAAAATGTTTGATATTTTACCGCCCAAAATTGCCCATAAAACAGAAGATGGGTTTAAAAGTTTTACGAGAGAAGAAAAAAAACATACTAAGAGGCGGGAAAATAAACAGCGCCAAAGTGAAATATCCACTCATGAAACACGCTCTTGCGAAACACACCCCCGCAAAGAAAGGCGTTTTCCTTTGAAAGAGTTTTTTACAGGAGTTGGTATTTTAGTTTTAATATCAATTGGTGTTTTGTATTTTAAATTACAAAAAGCAAACATAGAAATTTGGCCGAAAACAGAATCATTGAGTTTTAAAGAACAGGTCTTGGTAGATAACTCTGTGGATTTAATAAATTCAAATAGTAAAATTATTCCGGCGCAATATTTTGAGGAAGAAAAAGATCTTTGGCAAGAATTTTCGGCAACAGGCAACGCTTCTGACAACGGGAAAGCAGGGGGTACAATTGTAATTTATAATAAATATAGCCCAGCATCAGCTCTTACTCTAAAAACAGGAACTCATTTTTTATCTGATTCGGGAAAATATTTTATAACTTTAGAGAAAGTTGTCGTGCCTGCCGCCAAAAAACAAAACAATAAAACAGTTCCTGGGTCAATAGAAGTAAAGGTTCAAGCCACCGAAGCCGGTGAGAATTACAACATAAAACCGTCTAAGTTTTCTGTGCCCAAATTATCAGGCTCCTCATATTATTACAGTATTTATGCCGAATCTTTCAAAGCCATGACAGGCGGATTTTCAAGCGAAGTAAAAAAAGTTACAGAAGACGACATTAAAACAGCAAAAGACACCTTAACTAAAAAGCTTTTGGATGATACGCAAGAGGCCTTGAAAAACAAAATTAGCGCAGATTATGTTCTATTAGACAACGCTGTTTCTGCAGAAATCACAGAATCTTCTTCAGCCGTGAAAGCAGGAGCCGTGGTAGATAAATTTAGTTATCAAGCCAAGTCTAAGGCAACTGCATTGGTTTTTAAAAAATCAGATTTGGAAAATTTCATCAAAGAATATATTAATTCTAATATGTCCGCTGCAAAAATTTTCTTAGAAAACAGCTTGAACCTTAATTATAGTCCAGGGACAATAGATATTAAAGATGGGAAAATAGTGCTTAATTTAGATTTTTCTGTTAAAACATATCAATCAGTTGATAAAAACGATTTAATTTCTTTGTTTAGAGAAAAATCAGTCAGTCAAATAAAAGAAACCACCAAAAGTAGAATGGGTGACCAGCTTTCCAGTATTGAAGTAAATTTGTGGCCGTTTTGGACTACAAAAGCCCCTAAGGATAAAAATAAGATTAAAGTTGATTTAAAATTTGACTAAAACAAACTAATTTGTTAGTATTATTAATGGCTAAAAACGAAGAGAATAAAGACTCAAAAAAGGTCATTAGAAAGGAAGGCAGAGTAATAGAGGCCTTGCCAAATACTTTTTTTAAGGTAGTATTAGATGACGGAAAAGAAATAATGGGTTTTTTATCTGGTAAAATGAGGCTTAATAGAATTACTATTTTGCCCGGAGACAAAGTGACGTTAGAGATGAGTCCTTATGACGAAAATAAGGGAAGGATTGTTTATAGATTGAAATAATAACAATCTAAAAATATCGGATTGAATATTTTTAGATTTTTCTTTTTAAAAAGATGAAAGTAAGACCATCGGTTAAAAAAATTTGCAAAGACTGTAAAATTGTCAAAAGAGAGGGTTGTATTTATGTCATTTGCAAGAAGAATCCGAAGCATAAACAAAGACAAGGGTAATGAGCGTTTAGCGTTTAGCGTATAGTCAACTAAACCCTAAACCCTAACATCTAATCCCTAAATATTATGCCAAGAATCGCAGGAGTAAATATTCCTGAAAATAAAAGAATAGAAATAGCTTTAACCTATATCTATGGCATAGGCAGGTCTTTGAGTGTAGAAATTTTGGGGTTGGCAAAAATTGATATAAACAAAAAATCGCAAGATTTAACACAAGAAGAAGTTAACGTTCTAAAAGATCTTATTGAAAAAAATCATAAAATTGAAGGAGATTTAAGAAGGCAGGTCATGTTAAATATTAAAAGGTTAAAAGACACTGGGACTTTTAGAGGATCGCGACATATTAAAGGGTTGCCAACAAGGGGTCAAAGAACAAAAACTAATAACAGGACCGTAAGGGGCAATGTAAGAAAAACAATAGGTTCTGGAAGAAAGCCAGCGGCAACAGCAACTTAATTTAAAAAAATAAAATGGGAAAAAAACATATTATACAAACTAATCAAGAAGAATTGCTTAAGGAAAAGGAAAAGGTTGATGATACTCTTAAAAAGGAGACAAAAGTTAAATCAACTACAGAGAGAATTTCTGAAGGAAAGATATATGTATCATCTTCTTACAATAACACTTTAATAACTCTTACTAGCGCTAGGGGACAGGTTTTAGCCTGGAAATCGGCTGGGTCGGTGGGTTTTAAAGGAGCAAAAAAAGCTACTTCTTTTGCCGCTTCCAGAGTAGCAGAAGGCATATCTAATATTTGTAAAAAAATGGGCATAGAAAAAATTAGTGTTTTAATTAAGGGCGTGGGAGCTGGCAGAGAATCAGCAGTAAGAACTTTAGTCGCCCAAGGATTAAACGTTATTTCAATTAAAGACGTAACGCCAATTCCTCATAATGGGTGCAGACCAAAGAAAATAAGAAGAGTATAATTATGCAATACGATAATTGTAAAACTTGCAGAAGGCTTGGACAAAAACTTTTTTTGAAAGGCGAGCGTTGTTTGTCTCCAAAATGCGCCATGGTTAAGCGCGCCTATCCGCCAGGACCGCAAAAAAAGAGAAAAGGTGGAACTCCTTCAGAGTACAAAAAATCATTGCAAGAAAAGCAAACGCTTAAAAAATGGTATGGTCTTTCAGAACGACAATTTAAAAAATACGTAAAAGAGACCCTATTAAGGATGGGAAAAGTTGAAGACGTTGCTAATGAACTTATCAGAAGAATAGAAAAAAGGTTTGACAATGCCGTATTCCGTTTGGGTTTTGCGCAGTCTCGTTCGCATGCCAGGCAACTTGTTTCACACGGAATTTTTTTGGTAAACGGCAAACCCGTCAACATCCCATCTTTTGAATTAAAAAAAGGAGATATTATTGCCATTAAAGAATCTAAAAAACTGAAACCAGTTTTCAGAGATTTAGCAGTTTCGTTAAAAAGGAAAGAGACTCATTTATGGCTAAATTTAAATAAAGAGAATCTTGAGGGGAAAATTATTGGAGAGCCTTCCTTGCAAGAAGTGAATCCTCCAGCAGAAATTTCTTTAATTTTTGAGTTTTATTCACGTTAATATAATATAAATTAAATATTAAATTAATAATTTATGATTCCCTTACCATCGCCTATAAAAATAATTAAAAAAAATAAAAATCAAGCGCTTTTCGAAATAGAGGGGCTGTATCCGGGTTACGGCGCTACTATTGGCAATTCTTTAAGAAGAGTTTTATTATCATCTTTGCCTGGAGTCGCCGTAACAGAAGTAAAAATAAAAGGAGCGTCGCACGAATTCTCTACCATCCCCGGAATTTTAGAAGATACCATAATGGTGATTTTAAATTTAAAAAATTTAAGATTTAAAATTTATGAGGGCGATTCACAAAAAGTTCAATTAAAAATTAAAGGAGAAAAAGATGTCAAGGGGGGTGATTTTAAACTTTCTCCGCAAGTAGAGCTTGCTAATCCAGAAATTCATATCGCTACAATAACAGATAAAAAAACAGAACTTGAAATAGAAATTCAAATTGAGAAAGGCATTGGATATGAGCCAAAGGACCATAGAAAAATAAAAAGAGCAGAAATAGGAACAATTTCTCTTGATGCCATTTACACGCCAATTAAAAATGTGAATTTAGAGGTTGAAAATATGAGAGTGGGGGAAAGAACAGATTTTGATAAATTAAATTTAGAAATAGAAACAGATGGCACAATTACTCCAGAAGAGGCATTTTTTGAGGCTTGCGATATACTAATGAAACATTTTAATGTAATTTCTGAAACAAAAGACGAGGCAAATACCGAAATAAAAAAAGAGTCCGTAATTAAAAAAGTTAAAAAAATAAAAAAGGCAAAAAGTAAAAAGTAAAATGAGAAAGCGAAACAAAGGCAGAATGTTATCAAGGAATAAGAGTCAGAGAAAAGCACTCTTAAAATCATTAATGAGCAGTCTTTTTTTGTACGAAAAAATTAAAACCACGGAAGCTAAAGCAAAAGAATTAAGGGTTATTGCGGAAAAATCTATTACCAGAGCAAGGCAGAACACAATATTTAGTCGCAGAGTATTAGCAAGAATTTTGGCCCCTCAAATTGTTAAAAAATTAGTAGAAGAAATTGCTCCAAAATATAAAGACAGAAACGGGGGATATACAAGAATTATAAAACTGGGAACAAGAAAATCAGACTCAGCCAAAATGGCAATCATTGAGCTGATCAAATAAAATGGAAACAATAAAAAGAGAAAATCATATAATTGACGCAGACGGAAAAGTTTTAGGCCGGCTGTCTACCCAAATAGCGGTTTTGTTAAGAGGCAAGCATAAGCCCAATTTCGCTCCATATAAAGATATAGGGGATTTTGTCACTATAAAAAATGTTGAAAAGCTAAAGTTTACCGGCGCAAAGTTTAAAAACAAAATTTATTATCGTCATACAGGCTATTTAGGAGGATTAAAAAAAAATACTCTTGAAGACATTTATAAAAAAAGTCCATCAGAGGTTTTAAGAAGAGCAGTCCACGGCATGTTGGCGAAAAATAAATTGAGAGCCATACAAATTAAAAGATTAAAATTTGATTAATATGCTAAAGACTGCAATAAAAAAATCAACGTTAAAACACCTGCCTGCGCAGGCAGGAAAACCCCTCGGCCGTAGCCCTATGGGCGAGGCAATAGAACCAATCAAAGAGATGCCGGAATTAACAAAAATAACTCCCGTCCAAAACATTGAAGAAGAGGATGATTTTTCTTCGGAAGATTTTAAAATAGAAAAAGATTTAGCCTCAAAGCCAGATCGTTATTTTGAAGCAATTGGACGCAGGAAAACAGCTGTTGCCCGCGTAAGGCTTTTTACAAGAGGAGCCCAGGCTTTTTTAATTAACGGCAAGCCGTATCAAGAATATTTTCTTTTAGAAGAAGACAGACAATTGGCCGTCTCGTCTATGAAAAAAATGAAGTGTCTTGATAAATTCAGAGTTTCAATAATAGTGAAGGGCGGAGGACATCATGCTCAAGCAGAGGCGGTAAGACATGGAACCGCTAGAGTTTTAGTTGATTTTAATAATAATTTTAGAAAACGGCTCAGAAAATCCGGCTATTTAACCAGAGACCCAAGAATGAGGGAAAGAAAAAAATTCGGATTAAAACGCGCCAGAAAATCGCCCCAGTGGTCAAAGAGGTAATAGTACCCGCCAGAAAACGATTATCAAGTTTGATTTTGACTTAAAAAACTACTCCAAATGGAGTAGTTTTGTTTTTGACTAGTTTATGATAAAATTATATGATTAGTTAATAAAATATATGCAACAAGTCGAAACAGATAAAGAAATAAATATTCTTAAAAACCTTGAAACCACGTTGGATGGCGTTGATTTATCATTTAATAATGTTAGAGAATACGATAGAACTAAACACGTGCACCGTCTCCATCCATATTTGGGAAAATTCATTCCGCAGTTAGTAGAAGTATTTTTGAAAAAGTATTTTAAAAGAGGAGACTGGGTTATCGACCCATTTTTAGGGTCGGGGACAACCCTCATTGAATCTAATGTCTTGGGAATGAATTCTGTCGGCGTTGAAATATCTCAATTTAATTGTCTTATTTCAGAAATCAAAACAAAAAAGTATAAAATAGACTTACTAGAAAAAGAGATTAAAGATATTCTTGAAAAAACGATAGATTTTAGTAAAACCTTGGCGGGGGGTCAAGATTCTCGCACAACTTTAAAAGAATCATTTAAGAAATACAAAACGAAAAGCGATTATCTAAATACTTGGCTATCTGATAAGGCGTTGCAAGAAATTTTGTTTTATAATAATCAAATTAAAAATTACCAAAATCAAGACGTTTTTAAAATAATTCTGAGCAGAGCAACTAGGAGCGCCAGATTAATTACTCACTACGATTTAGCTAGGCCGCAAAAACCCGTCAGAGAAAAATATTATTGTATAAAGCATCGTCGAACATGCGAGCCGACAAACGAAGCCATACAGTTTATTAACCGGTATAGTTGGGACACAATAAAAAGAATTAAAGAATTTGACGGTTTGCGGACAGATTGTAAAATGAAAATTTTTCAGGATGACGCAAGAAATATCGATTTCAAAAAATTTAAAGAATACAAGGGAGGAAAATTTGACGGGATTTTTACATCTCCTCCTTATGTCGGATTAATTGATTATCACGATCAGCATAGATACGCATATGATCTTTTCGGTTTCGATGACAATGGTTTCAAGGAAATCGGTCCAGCCTCAAGGGGCAGGAGTCGCATAGCAAAGGAGGAATACAAAAAAGATATAATAGCTGTTTTTCAAAATATGAACAAATTTTTAAAACCCAACGCTAAAGTTTTTGTTGTGGTTAATGACAGAGACAATATATACCCGGAGGTGGCCACTGCTTGCAATTATAAAATTGAGAAAATTTTTCATCGCCCAGTTTTAATGAGAACCGAGCGAGATAACACTCGTTTTTCTGAAAGTATCTATTATTTTGTTAAAGAAAATTAAAAAATATGGCAATAAATTCTAAAGTGAAATCGGAAATTATTAAAATTCTCGTTGATACCGTAGAGGCTAAACTTAGAGAATATAAACCAGAAACACAGTATGCCCCATTTCATCATGGTCTTATCGGTAAAGACAAATATGCAATGTTTTCATTTATACAATCCATAAACACAACATTTGGTATGTCAATTTGGGAGCAAGTTGCCGTAATATTAGCAAGGGGAGCAAATTTTGAGGCTCAAAGGCAGTTTGATTTATTGGGAAATATTGATAGTGAAACGGAAGCAGTTATAAGAA
The DNA here is from genome assembly GCA_038063015.1 of Patescibacteria group bacterium. GTDB lineage: Bacteria > Patescibacteriota > Minisyncoccia > Minisyncoccales > Staskawiczbacteraceae > JACPYG01. The sequence continues at coordinate 14,931 of JBBTVX010000014.1, read as the reverse complement.
AAATGCATCATGAGCTCCGTGCAGGAAGTATTGTAACCAACAAAGGCAATGAGATAAAAACTATAAAACAAATAATAAAAAATGGCGTAGCCAAAAACGACCCCGATTCTAGGGTAGATTTTTTGGTAAAAACTAAAAATATTGAGAATTATTTTGATATCACTAGCGTAAAACCAAACATGAAAGAGTTTGTATCCTTGAAGCTAAAATTATTAAGATGGACGGCGCTAAGACTAAGCATCGATAAGAAAGCAAACGTTTTTACAAGGGTAGCGATTCCATATAATCCATATTTTCCAGATTCATATGAGCGCTGGACATTAAAAGGATTATATGATTTAGAAGCGGGGGAAATTCTTGTTGGCGAAGAATTTTGGAATTTTGTTGCCGGAGATAATGTCTATGAAGACTTAATTAAAGCATTTAATAATGCGGGTAAAAAATTACGACCCAAACTAGATAAAAAGTTTTCTGAATTTAGTAATTAAAAATTGATTGAGAAATAAAAAATATGGAAAGAAAATTAAAGCGCATAGCATGCGGTTTTTTTCATCCTGCTCACGTGATATATCACGTTACCTATTCGGTCGCGCTTGCATATATTTTTTGAAATGATAAAATACTAATATGTTAAAAGAACTTATTGATAAATTTTATTTAGAAAATCAGAAGAATAGAGAGCAAACTCATTTTTATATCACAGACGCGGGCAAATGCCCTCGCGCTGTTTTTTTTAGATTTAAAAACGCGCCAAGAGAGGCAATGGACGCCAGAATTATGCGCATATTTGAGCACGGCGAGCATATACACAGAAATATTTTTAATATCTTATATCGTTTAAGAATCGGCGTTACAACAGAAATACCGATTCCTTCGCAAGAAATAATTTCCGGAAGAGCCGACGCTATTTTATGCATTGATAATGAAAATTATGTGCTGGATATTAAAAGCATGAACAGCATGATATTTCGCAAACTCTTACAGCCAAAAGAGGAAAATGTCTATCAGCTTCAGCTTTATTTGCACTATTTTAATATTAAAAAAGGTATACTCCTTTATATAGATAAAGACCAGCAGGAAATTAAAGAGTTTTTTGTTGATTACGACGAGGGGCTTTGTAAATCTATTTTAGATAAATTTTATATCCTGAAAGAACAGGTAGAAATAAACATAGTGCCGGAAAGGTTAGCGGATTATCCCAGAAATTGGCAGTGCAACTATTGCCAGTTTAAAGAAGTGTGCAGAATAGCTGAGGGACAGCCGTTAAATTGGGAGGATTTTAAAAAGAGGATTGAAGCAATTTAAGGAATTAATTTTTCAGAAACTAACAAAGCATCCTGAGTTAAAATATATAGCTTTTTATCTTCCTGATTAAAAAATATTTTATCAGTTAAGGATAAAGCTTGCGACAATGTAATCATATTTATGCTGTCTCGGTTGTCTATTTCGGAAATAACTATTTTATCGCCAAGGCCAAAAATTAAATAGTTGTCGTTTAACCAAAAAGCGTCCCTGATTTTTTCTGAAAACCTGTTCAAAAATATTTTTTCAGGATTGTCGGAGTTTAAATAAGAATAGAGAATTTCGTTGTCATTATAATAAAGTATTTTCTGGCCGTCTGGAGATATTTTTAAATCTTTAATTAAACCGTAAAAAGTTTCAAATGTTTTTGTTTTTTGGTTGAATAACAAAAGATTATTATTCTCTTTAAGAAAGATATTTTGAGAAATAATTGTAAACTTATAAGAGCTGTTTTTATTTATTTTAAGGGGGGTTTGGCTTAATTCGTCTGTGGTTTTTACATTTTGGCTTGAGGTATATAAAAGTCCATTTAAACCCAGCCATATTATATTATCGCCAGAAACCTCAAAAGCCAGCAGTTTTTTTAAAATTGCCGTTGATTCTCCCGAATTGTTTTTATAAAGGTTGTTATTTTTAATTATAAAAAGCGGTTCCGGGTCTTTTTTTGAAAATGGGGAAATAGTTTTGTCTGTTAAAATTTCAAAAGGGATATTTTTTTTAAATAAAATAACTCGCTCTAACCTCGTCACCTCTTTTTCTTTTACTTCTAATGTTTTTTTATAATCATAGTAGCCGTCTTTTTTTATTAAAATGCTGTGCTGTTTTGGCAGAAGATTTTGCGCAAAAACAGAAGGAGATAAAAGACTGGTTCTGCCGCTAACTTTAGAGTCAATAATAACATCCGCGCCTTGGGGCATGGCTTTTACGTAAATTCCGCCGGTAGCCACAATTTTTTTTTGCTCAAAATCAATTCTATATCCTAAAGAATAGACAATGATATACGGAGCCACGATAAAAAAACAAATCGCGCACAAAATCAATGTTATTAGCCGTATTTTTTTAGTCATAAAAGCATTTTTTTATTATACACCCATTGCGATTGAAGGAAAGAGTTGACACCAATAAAATGTATGATAAAATAAAAATGTTTTCCAATCAGTTTTAGAGAATTTGATCTTTGAAAGGAGTAAAAAATGTTCTGGAACAGGAGTTTTGTAAAAGGATCTGATCCTGACAAGAAAAACGGAATCCCCGTAAGGGGCGATATAGCCGGCATAGTGGTTGTCGAGGCAAATGACGCAGTGGAGGCGTATAGAAAAATTGAGGAAATAGAAAAAGAATGGACGGACGGATCGTACTGCGTGGACTCTGTGAGGGGCCCTTTCAGCACGAAAGAAGACGCAACGCGCAACTGAAATAAGCTATAGAAAACAGCCCTTTTATGGAACAGTTTTCTGTTCAAACTTCAAAGCCCTTTGAGAAAAAATCTGCAAAGGGCTCTTTTATTATTTAAATTTTTAATATTTCTATTAAGTATTTTTTAAATTTTAGCTGTTCTTGGATGGGATTGAATGTTTCAAGGGCGATAATTTTTCCAAATAAAAAATTAGGCAGAGTTTTTAAATAGTCAAAGTTTTTCAAATTATAAATTGTGTGCATATCGCAATTTGATTCTGGGTCGTAGCCGTTTAGATGATTGCAATTAAAATATTTTTTGTGTTTTTTTCTGTCAAATACATATTTGAAATCTTTATTTAGTTTTTCCATAGCAACTTTAAAGTGCGCCAAGTCAACGCAAAAGCCCCTGATTTTTTCAACATTAATTTTTTTTGAAACAAAATTATCAAAGTCCATTTCCAAGGATAAATTTTTATAAAACCCTTTCCATTTTTTAACATCATTATCAATAAAATTTTTTTCGTGAATTGTAAAATATTTTGTTTTGAAATTATTTTTTAAAAATTTTAATTCGTCCTTTGTCATATCGTGGCGGATATGAACTAGCGGAATGCTTTTAATTTTTGAAGACAGTAGGGCGGTATAAATTTTCTCTCTATCGGGTTTTTCTAAAAGTTCTAAAAATAAAGACACTTCTTTTATATTAAAACTATTAATTTCTTTTATTTTTTTTAAGAAATCTTTTTCTTCTTTGCCAGTTATTCCAACTAATATTTTTTTTGATAAATTAATTTTAGACATAAAAATATATTTATTTAATATACAATAAAAAATGTAATAAAAAAAGCCCCTCTTCTTCCTTAAAAAGGGGCTTTGCACGAGTTGTGTTAATCACAAATCACTTCTCATTCCGGGGCGGCCATTTTCTTCTACGACATATTCACCTGCCATGTTCCTAAAATAAGCAAGTTCGCCCGGCGCAGGCGAAGTTTCAATTCGTCCGCATTCACAAACACGGCATTGTCCCTGGTAGTTCGGAACCGACTTGATATGCCCATATTCGTGCACGTGACCAGGATTACCTGATCGCAAGACATACTCTACTGGTGTTTCGCTAGGTCCGGGAATTTCTTTCCACTCAAATTCTTTGTGATTGGTCATTGCGAAGTCCTCCAAAAAAACTTGTCAACGAGCAGTTTTGGACAATCCAAAACTAATTGGTTATATTAGCATAATGATTTATTATTGTCAAATTTTTTAAAGGGGGGCATTGATATGGTATTGCAATGTCGGATATTGCAATTTTTTAATAATTACTCAAGTAGCGATATAACAAAAATACAATAAAAAAAGCCCTTCGTCGTGAAACGAAGGGCTTGTGCTCTCGCACTTAGTGTTTTAGGAAAAGACCTCGAAACGATGTTGGTTTGCCTCAAACCAGTCGAGCGCGGTGCGAATCATACGGCCGGTGCGTCCGGCCTTGCCGAGGCCGCTGACACAGCGGTATTCGGTTTCGGCTTCGAATTGTTCGCGCGAAATCCATGGATGGTCCAACGCCTCGTTTGACGGCTTCGGTTCGCCGATCAATTTGACTGGCATCCAAAAGGCAATATCGCCGATGGGTTTTGCCAAATCCTTGTCGTTGGTCGCCACCATAACAGGGCCGCTAAATTCTCCGAGAGGTTGAATTGTGCAACCGCCGGTTTCCTCGGCGATTTCGCGCCGAAGGACGGCGAGAAGTCCTTCTCCTTTCAGTAAGGAGAAATCGTCGAAGCTTACCCCTCCGCCAGGCATATCAACAATTTTGACGGGGGAGTCGGCGAGCAATTTGGCAAGCTGCTTCTGCCTTTCTTGGTCAGTGCGAACATTGACTTTGATGCGGACGATCCCATCCACAAGCCTAGCAGCCAATCCAAATACTCCAACGGTAAACGATGCTTTGACGGCCATGGTCAGTCCTCCAAATTGGAAATGAGCAGTTTTGGACAACCCAAAACTAATTCATTATATTATCATACTACTTTATTATTGTCAAATTTTGGCGGCATTGACGCCAAGAAAAATTTAAGATAATATAAAGAAGATAATTATGTCAGAAAAATTTATTATAAACGGAGGAAAAATGTTGCAAGGAACAATTGAAGTTATGGGCTCTAAAAATGCGGCTCTGCCGATTTTGGCTGCGACTATTTTGACAAAAGAACCTTGCATTATCGGAAACGTGCCCCTAATTGAAGATGTTATGAGATTAATTGATATTATAAAATCAATGGGAGCCAAAGTTGAATGGATAGAAGAAAGAAAAATAAAAATAGAGTGTAAAAATATAAACCCCAAAAAAATTCCCGAAAGAGTTGTCGGGTATCTTAGGGGGTCGGCTTTGCTTTGGGGTCCGCTCTTGTCGCGTTTTGATAATTTTAAAACAATTTCTCCGGGCGGCGATATAATTGGCGCCCGTCCTTTAGATACTCATTTTGACGCATTTTTGCAAATGGGCGTTGATGTAAAACAGAAGGGTAAGTTTAATTATTTTAAGAAAATTAAGAAAATTAAAGAAGATATTATTGTGATCCTTAATGAGTTTTCGGTTACCGGGACTGAAAATGTTTTGCTATTTGCCAGTTCAATTCCGCAAAAAATTACTTTAAAAATTGCAGACCAAGATTATCAAGTGCAGGAATTGGCAAAAGTTTTAAGAAAAATGGGGGCTAAAATAAAACCCGGATTTCACGAATTTGAAGTTGAGGGGGCAGAAAAATTAAAAGGATTTGAACACAACTTAATAGCCGACCCGATTGAGGCGGGCACTTTTGTTATTGCGGTTTTAGCCACTAAAGGAGAGGTTCTGGTAAAAAATGTTGAAATGGATTATTTGACGCTTTTTTTTAAAAAAATGGCTGCTTTCGGCGCAAATTTTGAATTTCCCGACAAAAAATCTGTAAAAGTTTTGTCATCGCCAAAGCTCGCGATAACCAAAATACAAAGTTTGCCATACCCGGGAATCCACACTGATTTACAGTCGCCGTTCGGAATTTTGGCAACCCAGACAAAAGGCTCTACATTAATTCACGACCCCCTATATGAAGGCAGATTGAAATATTTGGAAGAATTGAATAAAATGGGAGCAGATATAATTTTTTGCGATCCGCATAGGGCGATTGTTAATGGGCCTACCAACTTGCACGGCATTGAGGTGCCGAGCCTTGATTTGAGGTCGGGGGCATCATTGATTATTGCAGGATTGGTTGCCAGAGGAACAACAACTATAAATAACGCCTATCAAATAGACAGGGGATACGAAAAAATAGAAGAGAGATTGCAGAAATTAGGAGCAGATATTAAAAGGGTAAGCATCTGAATTTATAATTTAAGTTATTATGTTTAACGCTAAAATTGCTATCGACCTTGGAACTTGCAATTCTTTGGTTTATGTGCGGGGCAAGGGGATTGTTTTGCAGGAGCCGTCGGTGGTAGCTGTTTCTTTAACTGATAACAGGATTTTAGCGGTTGGAGAAAGCGCTAAAGAAATGATAGGCCGAACCCCAGCCGATATTAAGGTTTACAGGCCGTTAAAAGACGGAGTAATAGCTGACTACAAAGTAACGCAGGCAATGCTTCGTTATTTTATTACAAAAACAGCAAGTAATTTTAGGTTGTTTAAACCAGAATTAGTTATATCTGTTCCAGCAGGAATTACCAGTACAGAAAGAAGGGCTGTAATTGAAGCGGCTTTATCTGCTGGAGCTAAACAAGCTTTTGTTGCCAAGGAACCTATTTTGGCTGCCATTGGAGCAGGCATTCCAATTAATTCATGCTCGGGGCATATGATTATTGATATTGGCGGAGGCACTTCCGAAGTGGCCGTAATCTCGCTTGGCGGAATCGTAACGGTTCATTCCGTAAGAGTGGCTGGCGATAAAATAGACACAGCTATCGCAGAATATATTAAAAAGAAATACAATTTGGCAATTGGAACTCAGTCGGCAGAAGAAATAAAAATAAAAGTCGGCACAGCTCTTCCGCAAAAAGAGCTAAATTATTTAGAGGTTCAGGGAAGGGATTTAATTTTAGGACTTCCAAGAAATATCAAAATATCTAATAATGAAGTTTGCGAAGCAATTTCTGACGTATTGGCTGAAATTATACAGGCCGCTAAAACAGTGTTATCGGAAACGCCTCCGGAACTTTCTGCTGATATTATGAATAAAGGCATTATTATGGCTGGTGGCGGAGCTATGCTGCCCAAAATTAATGAATTGGTTGCTCAAAGCACAGGCGTGCCTTGTTTTATTGCCGAGGAAGCTTTGTTTTGCGTTATTAAGGGAACGGGAATAGTTTTAGAGCATCTTGATGAATATAAAAAAGTAGTAATGTCAAAAAAGTGATGATAATCGGGCACCAAAAACAATGGGATTTTTTAAGAAAAAAATTTGAATTAGAAAAACTTAGCCATGCCTATTTATTTGTCGGGGAGGGACAGCTTGGGAAAAAGAGATTAGCAAAAGAATTTGTAAAGTTTATCAACTGCCAAGATAGAAAAAATGTTCCCCGCCCTCGCCAAGACTTCGGCGGGCAAGCATGCCAGAAATGTTTTAGTTGCCAAGCGATAGACAAGGGAAGTTTTCCGGATTTAAAAATAATAACCAAGAAAGAAGATAAAAACGAAATAGAAATTTTGCAAATAAGAGAGACGCTTAATTTTTTAAGTTATAAATCGTATTACGGTTTTTTTAAGGCAGTGATTATAGATGGAGCCGAAGAAATGAACCAGGAAGCCCAGAGTTGTTTTTTAAAAACTCTTGAAGAGCCAAAAGGAAAAACTATTTTATTTTTGATTACCTCAAAGCCAGATATGCTTTTACCAACTATTTCTTCTCGATGCCAGACATTAAAGTTTTTCCGCTCTAAAAATTTTCAGCCAGATCCTGAAAAATTAGCAAAAGAACAAACAATTTTATCAGAGTTGCTAAAAGTCATTAATTCGGATTTTTCGGAAAAATTTAAATATGTTAAGTCCATTGATTTTGAAAAACAGAAAGTTAAGGACATTTTAGAACCTCTGCTAAAATATTTTAGGCAATTATTGCTTGCCAAAATCGGGGCAGGCAATTCGCCAGCTGGCAAAGAGGCTGATAATTATCCAGTTTTAAAGATTAAACAAGTTATAAATTTAATAGAAAATATTAATACGCAAACATCTTTAACTAATGCCAGTCCCAAATTGGCTTTAGAAATATTATTAATGGAGGTGTAAATATATGGGTACATACAAAGAATTTATTGATAAAATTAAACCAGAGTTGGATAAGGCGTTTAAATTTTTAGAAGGAGAAATAACCAAGCTGCGCACTTCAAGGGCTACCCCGGCTTTAGTTGAAGATATTGAAGTCAATGCTTTCGGCTCAAAATTCGCCCTAAAACAATTAGGAGCTATTTCTAGTCCTCAGTCAAATCAAATAGTAATACAACCATGGGATATTTCATATATTGAGCCGATAGAAAAAGCAATTTCACAATCAGGACTGGGTATGTCAGCTGTTGTTGATAAAAATATCATACGTTTAAATTTGCCTCTTTTGACAGAAGAATACAGGCAGGCGCTTGTTAAAACATTAAACGAAAAAGCAGAACAAACAAGAAAAACAATCAGGCATTGGAGAGAAGAGGCCTGGAACGAGATTCAGCGAGCTCAAAAGGAAAAGAAAATATCAGAAGACGATAAATTCAGGGGTAAAGACGAGCTTCAAAAAGCAGTTGATGATTATGCGGAAAAAATAAAGAACTTGATAGAAAAGAAAAAAAACGAATTAATTTAATTAAAATTTAAATTTATGTTGTCTACTATTTTAATGTTAATAATTGCTTTTCTCAGTTTAATCGCTTTGATGATAATTCATGAATTCGGGCATTTTATTATAGCTAAAAAGTTTGGAGTGAAAGTTGAAGAGTTCGGTATAGGTTATCCGCCAAGAATTTTTGGCAAGAAATTTGGCGAAACTCTTTATTCTATAAATCTTTTGCCATTGGGCGCTTTTGTAAAAATATATGGAGAAGAAGGCGATGTAGATGATTATAGAAGTTTTTCAAACCTAACCATTTGGAAAAGAGTCCTTATTATTATTGGGGGAGTGGCTGCTTTTTGGGTTGCTTCCATAATTCTTTTTTCCGTTGTTTTTGCCATAGGGGCCGACGTCCCTGTTGGCGATCAAGATGTTGCTGGGTTAACTAATGTAAAAGTTCAAGTTATTTCAATTTCTCCGGATTCTCCAGCTCAATCAGCGGGGTTGGCGGCAGGAGACGCGCTTTTGGGTTTTAAATTTAAAGATGCAGAAATAAAAATTAATAAAATAAAAGATGTTCAGGATTTTACAAAAGAAAAAGCCGGTCAACAAATAACCTTAATAGTTGAGAGGCAAGGTAAAACTATTGAGACATCATTAATTCCCAGAGTTCAAACTCCGCAAGGACAGGGAGCGTTAGGAGTGGGACTTGAAAGAGTAGGCACTCTTATTAAAAAATATCCTTGGTATCAGGCGCCAATTAAAGGAACGCTTTATACTGGAGAAATCACAATAAAGGCGGTGCAGGGACTTTTTACTGTTTTTACAGATTTGTTTAAGGGTAAGGGCGTTCCAGAGGGAGCCGCTTTAGCCGGTCCTATTGGCATTACGATATTTTTAGCTAACGCAGTAAGTTTTGGGCCAGGTTTCTTTTTATATTTTATAGCGTCAATTTCCGTTTTTGTGGCAATATTTAATTTATTTCCGATTCCGGCTCTAGACGGAGGAAAACTAATATTTTTAGCCATAGAAAAAATAAAGGGAAAACCGGTTTCCACAAAAGTTGAACAAAATATCACGGTTGTATTTTTCTTTTTGCTAATTGCTATGTCTCTTTTTGTGACAATAAAATTTGACATACCCCGGCTTTCCGAATTTTTAAAATCAAGTTTGCAAAGGTAATAAAAATAAAATTTTAAAAATATGTTGCAATCTAAACTTTTTTATAAAACTAATAAAAATAAATCATCAGAAACAGAGTCGGTTTCGCATGACCTTTTAGTACGGGCGGGATTTGTTGACCAGTTAATGGCCGGCGTTTATACATTTTTGCCTTTAGGCTATAAAGTTTTAAAAAATATTGAAAAAATTATAAGGGAAAATATGGAACGAAGTCCGGCTAATGGCCAAGAAGTTCTAATGCCAGTTTTACAGCCAAAAGAAAATTGGCAAAAAACTGGCAGATGGGAAACATTAGATATACTTTTTAAAATAAAAGGAAACGGCGATAAAGAATATGCCATGGGTCCCACTCACGAAGAGGTTGTTTCTCCATTAGCAAAAAAGAATATTTTTTCATATAAAGATTTGCCCATTTCTCTTTTTCAGATTCAAACAAAATTTAGAGACGAGTTAAGGGCAAAATCAGGAATTTTGAGAACAAGAGAATTTTCAATGAAAGACCTTTATTCTTTTCACGCAACCCAGGAGGACTTGGATAAATATTATGAAAAAATGCTCAAAGTTTATTTTAACATTTTTAAAGAGTGTGGCATTTATAAAACAGGAAAAAATCCGATCACTTATAGAACTTTGTCTTCCGGCGGAAGCTTTTCAAAATATTCCGATGAATTTCAAACAATTACAGAAGCGGGGGAGGACATAATCTATATTTGCAAAAAATGCCAAACGGCGATTAATAAAGAGATAATAGGGGGAAATAAAGAATGCCCTAATTGCAAAGGGGTCGAATTTGAAGAAAAAAAAGCAGTTGAAGTTGGCAATATATTTAAGTTGGGAACAAAATATTCTTTGCCTTTTGATTTAAAATTTAAAGACAAAGATGGTTCAGAAAAGCCAGTTGTTATGGGTTGCTTTGGGATTGGCTTGAGCAGGCTTATGGGCGCCATAGTTGAAACAAGCCATGACGAGAAGGGAATTGTCTGGCCAAAAGCAGTTGCTCCTTTTTTAGTCCATTTAATTCCAGTCGAAGACAATAAAAAAATTAAGGCAACGACAGAAAAAATATATCAAGAATTGAAAAAAAATAACATTCAGGTATTATATGACGATAGACAGAATAAGTCAGTTGGAGAAAAGTTTGCAGAAGCGGATTTAATCGGGATTCCATATAGGATTGTTATAAGTGAAAAAACATTGAAGATAAATTCAGTTGAAGTAAAAGAGAGAGGCAAGAATAGCGCGAAGTTAGTAAAGATTAGTCAGTTGTTTAAAATTATTTATGCTTAAAAAACTTTTTTCTTTTTTATCAATAGATATGGCTATTGATTTGGGTACGGCTAATTCTTTGGTTTATGTTAAAGATAGGGGAATAATTATTAATGAGCCATCTGTAGTCGCGCTTAATAATAAAACGGGGCAGATTTTAGCTATTGGCGAAGAGGCAAAAAAAATGGTAGGCAAAACCCCTTCTTACATTACAGCCACAAGACCGTTGGTCAATGGCGTTATTTCTGATTTTGAAGTAACAGAACAAATGTTGAAATATTTCATTGAAAAGACAGCCGCTTCCAGTAAAAAAATATTTGGATTAGGATTTTTGCCAAGAATTATTATCGGCATCCCTTGCGGAGTCACAGAAGTTGAAAGAAAGGCGGTAAGAGACGCCGCCAAATCAGCTGGAGCGAGAACGGTTTTTTTGATTGAAGAACCATTGGCTTCGGCTATTGGGGCAAAGCTTCCAATTCAAGAAGCAGGAGGAAATTTTATAGTTGATATTGGCGGAGGCACAACGGAGGTGGCGGTAATTTCTCTCGGAGGAATTGTTACTTACAGAAGCATAAGGGTTGCCGGCGACAAACTCAATGACGATATTGTTCAGTTTGCTCAGAAAGAATATAAATTATTAATCGGAGAAAGAACAGCAGAATTGATTAAAATAAACATAGGTTCTGCTTTGCCCTTAAAAGAGAAAAAAGAAATGCCGATGCGCGGAAGAAATTTGATTACAGGTTTGCCAGAGGAAGTTATTATTTTTAATGACGATGTCCAGCGCGCTTTGGATAAATCAGTAAAACAAATCATTGCGGCCATTAAGATAACAATTGAAGAAACGCCCCCAGAATTGTTGGCCGATGTTATGTCAAATGGCATTTATTTGGCCGGGGGCGGTTCTTTGCTGAGAGGTTTAGATGTTTTGATTTCAAGAGAAACGAAGATACCTTGTAAAATTATTGATGACCCGTTAACCGCAGTAGTGAGGGGAGCGGGGATAGCATTAGAAAATATAGAAACATTAGCCCAGGTAATGAATAGAGACGAGGAAGGAGAGCCGCCTTTTTAAAATTTTATTATGATTTCAAAAGACGAGGTAAAACATATAGCCAAGCTGGCGCGATTGGAATTAACTGAAAAAGAAACAATAAAAATGCAGAAAGATTTGTCTGCTATTTTGGATTATTTTAATCTGTTGAAAAAAGCCCCGCAAAGTAAAAATTTTAAAGAAAATTTTTACCGCGGGGCGAGCTCCTTGCGCAAAGACGAATCAAAAAAAAGCGGATTGGCAGACAAATTATTGGCGGCGACACCGGAGAAAAAAGACGACTATATTAAAGTGAAATCAATATTTTAGTCGCGGAAATAAGATTATGGATTTAATTAATTTTACAATTAAAGAAGCGCACGAACGGCTAAAAAAGAAAGAGTTTTCCAGTAAAGAGCTTGCTTCGGCTTATTTAAAACAGATTAAAAAAATAGATAAGGATATTAACGCTTATTTGTCTGTGGCAGAGGAATCGGCAATGGCGCAAGCGGAATTTGCCGATGAAAAAATCTCTTCGGGAAATTTTTCTGAATTAACCGGAATTCCCTGCGCGATAAAGGATGCGATTTTGGTTGAAGGTCAAATTTGCACAGCCGCTTCAAAAATTTTAGAAAATTATATTGCTCCTTATGACGCAACAGTAATAAAAAAACTTAAAGAACAAGGAAGCGTTATTTTGGGAAAAACAAACACAGATGAATTCACAATGGGCGCCTCCACCGAAAACTCAGCTTTCGGAGTTGTAAAAAATCCTTATGACAAAAACCGGGTTGCAGGCGGAAGCTCGGGAGGGTCGGCGGCGGCTGTAGCTGCCCTTGAGGCATGTTTTTCTTTGGGTTCTGACACAGGAGGATCAATTCGCCTGCCTGCTTCTTTCTGTGGAATAGCAGGATTAAATCCGACATACGGGTCTGTTTCCCGTTACGGTCTGATTGCTCATGCTTCATCTTTAGATCAGATAGGACCAATGGCAAAAAACATTGAAGATATAAAAATAGTATTTAAAGCGATTTGCGGAAAAGACCCCATGGATGCCACATCAGCAGATTATAATTTTGAAAATTCAGACGTTGGTTTAAAGGGTTTAAAAATCGGGGTGCCGAAAGAATATTTTACAGAAGGCCTAGATAAAGAAGTTAAAAAAATAATTGAAGATTCAATTAAAAAAGCGGAAGAACAGGGAGCTGAAATCAAAGAAATTTCACTTCCTAACACAAAGTATTCAACTGCTTGCTATTACATTATTGTGCCGTCTGAAGCATCTTCTAATTTGGCTAGATTTGACGGAATAAAATACGGTTTTTCAGACCAGTCTCCGAAAAGTTTATTGGATGTTTATTCAAAAAGCAGGGGAAAGGGATTTGGGTCAGAACCTAAAAGAAGGATTATGCTGGGAGCGCACAGTCTGTCGTCCGGATATTATGACGCTTATTACAGAAGAGCGCAAGAAGTACGCCAACTGGTAAAGCAGGATTTTATAAACGCATTTGCAAAAGTTGATTTAATATTTTGTCCAGTCGCTCCTTTCCCAGCATTTAATATCGGAGAAAAAGCCGACGACCCGCTTTCTATGTATTTGGTTGATATTTATACAGCCGGCGTAAAATTAGCCGGGCTTCCGGCTTTGTCTATGCCTGCGGGAACCCTTCGGCAAGCTCAGGGCGAGAATTTGCCAGTAGGTCTTCAAATAATCGGCAATCATTTTCAAGAGAATAAAATTTTGAGCGTAGCCTCTTTTATTGAAAAAATGGTATAATAGAATAATATGAGCTGGGAATCTATTTATAATTTATTGGGGATAAAAGAATTTATTTACTTTATTTCGTCTCCTGATTTGCAAGAGATGCTTTTTCCGGTAAAGTTGGTTTTTGTTTTTTTTACAATGTTTTTCTTTGTGGCAGTTATTTATTTTATGGTAAATTCCAGTTATTTAAAATATCAGTTTATTGAGGATGTCACAGAATTTTTTTCATGGCAAGCCTACGGAGTCAGGGAAATTGCCAATCGCTGGAAAAAAATTCAAAAAAGAATAGAAAGCGGAGTTGAATCGGAATATAAACTGGCCTTGATAGAGGCAGATGATTTTTTAAACAAACTCTTGGAAGACAGAGGATTCAAGGGTGAAAAATTTGAGGAACTGATTAATAATGCGGGAAAAATTATATTACCCAACTTAGATGAGATTTTATCGGCACATGAAACTAGAAATTCTATAGTTTATAATCCAGACTATAAAATAGATATAGACCAGGTAAAAAAAATATTAGCGGTTTACGAAGCCGCCACTAAAAATATCGGAGCGTCATAACGCGTTTTATCTTAAGAAGAGCGGGGAGGCCGACCAGATAACCGTACTTAAAGCGACAAGACTTATTAATATAATCCAGACTACCCTGAAAATTGTTTTTGATTTTATTTTTTTCATATTGTGTATGATTTAAATAATAATTAAACTTGAAAAATCTTACTCTTAATGTAAATGGTAGCAAATTTTAAGAAAAAACAAAAGCGCGACGCCTCCGATAGTTTTTTTTCTTCCCATTTTATTAAGATTTTTTTACTAATAATAATTATATTTTTAGTTTTTGCGGATATCAAGGTGTATAAAGATAGAAGGAAATTTAATCTGCAAATAGATAGTTTAAAAGAAAAAATTCAGACGATACAAAAGAAAAATAATATATTAGAGCAGGGAATAGATAGAGCCGATGATAAAGATTATATAGAAAAGGTTGCCAGAGAAGAATTAGACCTTCAAATACAGGACGAAAAAGTAGTAAGCTTTATAATGTCCAAACCACAGCAAAAAGAAGAAATAAATATCAGCAAAAATTATTGGAATCCAAAAAATTGGTTAGGGTGGTTTAGCAATATAATTGCGGGTATGGTTCAGTGGTAGAACATATCCTTCCCAAGGATATGACACGGGTTCGATTCCCGTTACCCGCT
>JBBTVX010000013.1:0-22061 GCA_038063015.1 Patescibacteria group bacterium | reverse complement strand
TTCAAAGATCAATCAGATGCCCGTTTCGGTTTGATTGTTATTTGATTTGACACGTGCTAGTATAATGCCACCCAATTTTAGACTCGTAAGGAAGTTTAATAGTATGCGGCGCGGTTTGATATGTGAGCAATTGCTCATTCTGCCATTGTATCATAAATTGTATCGGAGAAAGTTTGTTTTGGAAAGCATAGTGGACGCGTTCTGTGTTGTAAAAAATTAAATAATCCATAAGATTGCGATTAAAGACATCAGGCTCTATGGGCTCTGAAAGATGCCAGTCAATCCAATCATCTTGTATGGTTTTGTTAAAACGTTCAACGTGGGCGTTCATCTTCGGGGTTTTTGGATAAGTGTGAAAATGCGTCAAATGAAGTTCGCAAAGCTTTTCTGAAAAATACTTTTTGAATTCCGAACCGTTATCGGTGAGCACATAAAGGAAGTTAAACGAATACGGAAATACTTTTGAACACAGCTCAAAAAATTCCTCGGCCGCCTTGGATACGTGTGAACTAGTTGCCCATGCGAAGGAAAATCGCGTATAAATATCTTCAAATGTGATGACATATCGTCTTGTGCCGTTGATAAACTTTTCAATCGTATCTAAAGCGATTAAATGCCCTGGATACTCGGGTTTTATGCCTTTGGGTTTGCGTAGCACTTTCTGTCGATTGGCTTTCTTAATTTTGCCGAAGTGCGATATCTTTTGTGGAAATATACGCATCTTTTCCGGGTCGTCTGCAATAACTCTTGCGATAGTTTTTGGTTTAGGACATTTCAAATTTTGCTCGTTACAGAATTTCAGCAATAAAGGATAAATCTTTTCTGGTCCGAGATTCGGATGCAAAGGGTCGCGCCGGATTTGTTTTATCTTTTGACGCACCTCAAACGGCCATTCTCTTTTGCGTGTTGTTTTGGGAATACGCTTTTTATCGTTGAGGGACAATAGTTTCCCTTGATTATCTCTGAGTTTCTTTTTCCAAAGAAACAATGTCGGCCGACTTACGGGAAAAGCATCCATTGTAGCCACAAGGCCGTGCTTTTCCCAAAATACTAATACCTTTGCCTTGTATTTGGCTTTTTCTGTGAGCATACGATACTTTAACCCATCTTCGTATGCGTGCACAAACCCTTTGATGCCGGTATATTTACAATGTATTTTGTTGTAGAACGCCATGAGGTTATGGCCTCACGGAGTCTAATATGTATCTGGCATTATGCAAAATATATAGATTGATTTCAACATTCTTTTGTGATATAAATAATATTGGAGGAGTCGCATAGTGGCTATTGCACCACTCTTGAAAAGTGGAACCCTTCACGGGGTTCGTGGGTTCGAGTCCCACCTCCTCCGCCAAATTAGACACGATGAGTTTTTCGCCTCGCCCCGCCTGCGGCGGGGCTCGGCGTTTGCCAAAATTTTGAACGGGTTTTCTAAATCAAAAACAAGTTTTTGATTTAGAATTTTGAAGTTCGAACCTAATTTTTTGAAGAAATCCCGCTTTTCTTCAAAATTCTTGCTTTTTGCCAAAATTCCAGCGGATTTACACTCGTTTACGAACCTTATCGCCGGTTCGAACCAATTATTACTTTTTTGCTCAAAACCATTTAATTTGTCTTTCAAAACTTGTTTTCCCGAAACAAGTTTGTTTTTATTCTGCTGGTATTCTTCCAACGAAATGGCGTTTTCAAGATAACCCGCCATTAACCTTTCCAACTTTTCGTCAATTATTATCATTTCCTTTTTTATGTTTTGAGCAAAAAAGTTTGACGATTGGCTGGTTTCCGATTTTTCTTTTTCAATTTTCGTAATCATATTTCTCGTCCAATCGTCGGGCAAAGAAACTTTTTGAATGTGCTCGCTTATTTGTTTTTCCAGTTCTTCTTCTCGGACATATTTTTGAAAGCATTTTGTTTTTCGTTTTGTGCAGTGGTAATAATTATGTCCTTTTTGTGTCTCTGCGGTAATTAAACAACCGCACTCGGCGCAACGGATAAATCCGCGAAAAACAAAATATTTCAGTTTTTTCTTGTTCGGTTTCCCTTTATTGTTCATCACTTCTTGGCATTTATCAAAAAGTTTCTTTGCAATAATTGGTTCATGTTTTCCTTCGTGTAGTTCTCCGCCATATCTGATTAGTCCGCAGTAAAACGGGTTTTTGAGAAAATATTGATAATTTGAAATACCCAAAGTTTTATTTTTTCTTCCAATCAATCCTAAATCATTGATTGCCGCGCACAAACGCCGTAGGGAAAATTTACCGGTGGCATAAAGTTCAAAAGATTTTTTAATGAGTTTTGCTTTGCTTTTGTCAACAATTATTGATTTTGTATTTTTGTCGTTAAGATAACCGAGCGGAGCTTGGCATGGCCAAAGTCCATTTTTCAGTTTCTGCCTTATCCCTCTCTTTATATTCTCGCTCAAATTATCAACATAATATTTTGACTGGCCGAAAGCGATTTGCAACATAAATTTTCCCTGCGGCGTATTTTCAAACCAAAATGTCGGGAATTTTAGCTCGCTAATTTTTCCAGTGTCAACAAGCCAAATTATTTTTCCGCCGTCAACGGAATTGCGAGCAAGGCGGTCGGGATGCCACGCTAAAATTCCATTTGCTTCGTTTTTCTCTATACGAGAAATCATTTCATTGAAAACAGGTCTGCCCGGTTCTTTGGCGGTTTGTTTCTCAATGAAAATTTTTACAATTTCAATATTTTCCTTTTTCGCAAGTTCTTTCAATTCCGCTATTTGGTCATCAATGCTTCGAACTTGTCTTTCTTCGGTGTCCGTTGATTTTCTCGCATAGAGGAAAAACTTTTTGGTTTGAATATTTTGTGTGTTCATATGTTTTCTCAAAAACCAAAGAGGCAACCCTGTGAATCCAATATCACTCGCGTGAAATTGACAGAAGTTGCCTCTTTGGGATTACAACTTTAATGGTTGTAATAAAAATCACGGAGTTATGATATTGGATTCGTCTTTATTATACACCGTTTTGGCAAAAAGCGAAAACCCGTCCGTTCAAAATTTTGGTAAACGCCGAGCCCCGCCGCAGGCGGGGCGAGGCGAAAAACTCATCGTGTCTAATTTGGCGGTGTATTTTAGTCAAAATCCGAACTTTTTTCCAAGAAAATCCTGACTTTGAATTTTAGTTGCCCCGCCGCCATTGGCGGCGGGGTGGGAACAAAACCAAAAAAAACGAATTGGCTCGCGGGCAAAAAATTTCCTCCCCTAAAACCCCTCCATTTTTTGCCCGCTCGCCATCAGGCGGAAAATTGTTTTTTCTTTTGTTTTATGGTATTGTAAATTAAAATTTCTTAATAATGTAAAACCATGTTTAATCACATAAATCGTAAAATTTTGTTTTTAGTCGGTGCAATAATTATTATCGTCATTCTCGTTTTTGGTGGATTTTTCCTTTATCAATTCTTTGTTTCTAAAGAAAACAATATAAAACAAACCGCCAACTGGAAAACATATGCAAGAAGTGATGTTTCTGAGTTTGAAATAAAATATCCTAATAATTGGGGGGTTGGTAAAAATATTTATTCACTGAACAATAGTTTATTTATTGTTTTTTGTCCGTTAGACCCAAGCTTAAAGTCAATGTGCAGGCCTTATGTATTGAATTCTTTCGAAAGCAAATTATGGGCTGATGGCCCAATTAAGTTATGGCGTTATTATTATGCGGACTCACCTTTCAAGGGAACTGAATTTGGTGCATGGAAAAGTCCTGATGCTAAGTATATTTATAAATTAGAGCTTAGGGACAGTTCCTACAGAGATATTTATAACAAAATGGTTTCAACTGCCAAGTTTAAGGCCAAAAATTATCAACTAGATGCAACTTTGCAAAAAATCGATGTGTCTGGAAATAACAGTTGCAGTATAAAATATTCGAAAGCACTTTTTGAAGATGCTTCAACTTCCAGTCCACTTTATAGTCTATATTTTAGTGGCGACCCTGCGCATGAACTTATAAATGTAAAAAATGAAACCGCCGCTACGGAATTTTCGGTAACAGTAAAAATAGATTGTTTCCCCAACCAAAAAGATTATTTATATCTTTTAAGTGGGGGTTCGAGTTCGCTTTCTCTCTGCGCAAAAAATAAATTTCAGCAGCTTCCGAACGATGGCTATCGAAGACAATTTTGTATATTAAATAACGACGGCTCTATAATTGGTGTTGTAAATTTTGATACTTCTTATTATAAAGGTCCTGACAAGCAATTTGCAGGAGAAATTTATCGTTTAAACGAAATGTTACCAACTTTTCAATTCTTAGGAAAACAAGAACCCTCCTATGTAAATACATATAAAATAAATCACGACAGTTTTATTTTTTCAGTTTCCGTGGGGAAATGCCAACAGACAGAAACGGCAAGAAAAATAAGCATATTAGATTCTAAAACTTCAGCACTCGTTCAAAATGTTGTAGATAATTATAACGGATGTCTTAATGAAGCCGGAATAAGATTTGACGATTTTAACTTCGATGGCATAGATGATTTAGCTGTAGAACAACCAAGTTGCGGGTCATATGGTGCGAGTTGTGAAAATATTTATTTATATAATTTAGAAAAAAATCAGTTTATCTTTAGCCAAGAATTTTCAGATTTATCAAGTAGCAGTTTCGGACTTGATCTCGATAAAGAGAAAAAAGAAATTACTACTGGTAGCAAAAGTGGCTGTTGCATACACTATACTTGGAAATGGAAGGTTATAAACAATGTTCCACAAATGTTTTATGAAATAATAGATGAATCGAATAAAACAATCATAAGAGAATTAATTAATGGCGAATGGAAAGAAACTACAAAAACGACACCGTAAAACATAAAAGTTTTTAATTGCACTT
Source organism: Patescibacteria group bacterium (assembly GCA_038063015.1). Taxonomy (GTDB): domain Bacteria; phylum Patescibacteriota; class Minisyncoccia; order Minisyncoccales; family Staskawiczbacteraceae; genus JACPYG01. The sequence goes on along the minus strand of JBBTVX010000013.1, from coordinate 17,205 downwards.
CTAAAAAACAATTTTCCGCCTGATGGCGAGCGGGCAAAAAATGGAGGGGTTTTAGGGGAGGAAATTTTTTGCCCGCGAGCCAATTCGTTTTTTTTGGTTTTGTTCCCACCCCGCCGCCAATGGCGGCGGGGCAACTAAAATTCAAAGTCAGGATTTTCTTGGAAAAAAGTTCGGATTTTGACTAAAATACACCGCCAAATTTAAAGCCTCCGTCGTTCAGTGGATAGGACACAAGCTTGCGGAGCCTGTAACAGAGGTTCGAATCCTCTCGGGGGCACAGCGAAAATAACTGTATGGTTCTTTGACAAAAGGAGTTCGCGAGAAAGGGGGTGGAGTCAGAAGAGAACAACTTTTTTGAAAGGAGCAAAGCGATGAAAGAGGTGAAAAAAAATCAGGTCAACCGGTGTTTTAGAGAGTGCCACAAAAAATCCAAAAAAAGCGGCGAGCCAAAAGCTTTACCGCTTACTGAACAACAAAAGGAGGAAAAGATAAAAAAGGCGCTACTTAGGAAAAAAGCAGACAAGGCGTTAAAGGACATTCGCTCGGAGCATAATAACAGATACTCGATTTTTCAACTCTTGCGGCTATTGGAACATCGGTATCCGTCCTTGCTTGCGAGGGCTGTCGAAAGGGTAGAGGGACAAAAAAACCGCAATGAACTCACTGATAACGAGGTTATGGAATTTGAAACATTCAAGGCCTCTCTACTGCAGAAACAGGAGAAGTAACCCCGCAATCGCTCTCTGGCGCTTATTTTTAAATTGGTTGCAAAACTAAATTAAAAATAAGCGCCTATTTTTATTTTTGCAAAAGCTAACAAAATGAATTACTATTTATAATATGGATATATTATCTCTATCAACTCTAATCCAAGATGTGCCGAGGATAGGTTCGGCTTATCAAAAAAGATTAAAAAAATTCGGGATTAAAACGATTCAGGACATTCTTTTTCATTTTCCTAGCCGTTATGATGATTTTTCAGACATAATACCGATATCAGAGGCAAAGCAAAAACTGGCGCAGACCGTTTGCATACAAGGAAAAATTATAGAGATAGAAAACACTAAAACTTTTAAAAAATGGATGAGCTTAACAGAAGCGGTTGTTGAAGATGAAAAGGCCAAAATTAAAATTATTTGGTTTAATCAGCCATATATAATAAAAACATTGAAAGAAGATGATTTTGTTTGTTTAGCTGGCAAAATAAGTTTAGGTAAAGAGGGTCTTTACCTAAATAATCCTAGCTATGAAAGAATTAATGAATGGGCAGAAAATAACAATTTAACTCATACAGGCAGAATAATTCCGGTTTATCCTGAAACAAGAGGAGTTACTTCAAGGTGGTTTAGATTTATTATAAAGCCACTGCTTGTAAGGTTTGTAAATATCATTCCCGAATCACTGCCGCCTGAAATAATAAAAAAATACAAATTTTTATCTATAAGCGAGGCGCTGTGGCAACTCCATTTTCCCGACTCTTTTGAATCGGCTGACGCGGCCAAATCAAGGTTCTCTTTTGAAGAGCTTTTTTTAATACAACTTTCTGTTTTAAAAGAAAAAGCAAAATTAATGCAGAAACAAGCGTCCGCCTGCAAAATGGATACTGATTTAATGAAAAAATTTACCGAATCCCTGCCATTTAAATTAACTGATTCTCAAAAAAAGTGCAGTTTTCAAATTTTAAAAGATTTAGAAAAATCAATTCCAATGTCGCGCTTGCTCGAGGGGGATGTCGGCTCTGGAAAAACAGTCATTGCAACCATGGTTTCTTTAAACGTAGTTAAGCGCGGCAGTCAGGTTGCATTTATGGCGCCAACTGAAATTTTAGCAAAACAACACTTCAAAGAAGTTTCAAAACTGCTTTCAAAATTTCAAATAAGAATCGGCTTATTAACCGGTAAAGACAGTCGAATTTCAGAAGCAGAGAAAATTCTGGAAATATCCCGCCAAAGCTTATTGGGCGATTTAGAAAACCACACGCTCGATATATTAATTGGTACCCATGCTTTAATCCAAAAAGGGGTAGTATTTAAAAATTTGGCATTGGTAATTGTTGACGAACAGCACAGATTTGGCGTCGACCAACGGGCGCAACTTTTCAATGGACTAAAATTAACGCCACATTTATTATCTATGACCGCTACCCCAATTCCGAGAACTTTGGCCTTAACTGTTTATGGAGACCTGGATTTATCTTTGATAACAGAAATGCCAAAAGACAGAAAAAAAACAAAAACATTGATCGTTGAGCCGAAAGACAGAAAAACAGCTTATGAGTTTATAGAAAAAGAGGCCAAAGAAGGAAAGGGAATTTTTGTAATCTGCCCAAAAATAGAACCGAAAAAAATAAACAGCGCAACGTCCGATATTGCTGGCTCTTTTATTCCTCAAAATTATGATTTAAGGTCGCTGGCGTTCAATGACGTAAAAGCGGTAAAAGAAGAGTACGAAAAACTTTCAAAAGAAATTTTTCCCGATTTAAGAATCACGATGTTGCACGGAAAAATGAAAGCTAAAGAAAAAGAAAGAATAATGCTGGACTTTAAAAAAGGCGAAATTGATATTTTGGTTTCCACTTCTGTTGTTGAAGTTGGAGTGGATGTGCCAAGGGCAACCGTAATAATGATTGAAGGAGCCGAAAGATTTGGCTTGGCCCAGCTTCACCAATTTAGAGGAAGGGTTGGCAGGTCGGATATGCAGTCATACTGCTTTTTGTTCACCACTTCTCCTGACCAATTAAACAGAAGGCGATTAAAGGCCTTGGTTGAATCAAACAACGGATTTGAATTAGCTGAAAAAGATTTAGAAATTCGCGGACCCGGCTCTCTTTACGGAACTCAGCAATGGGGAATTCCCGATATGGCGATGCAAGGTCTGACAAACATATTTTTAGTTGAAAAAACTCGCGCCGCGGCCAAAGAAATTTTAGAAAAAGACCCGGAGCTAAAAAACTATCCTTTATTAAAAGAGCGACTGAAAGAATTTGAAAAAAGGATACACTTTGAATAAATTTTATCTGCGCACTTTTTCAGTGACCCAAAAGCCCATATATCTGCCGAACATTAGCCGAATTTGGGCGTCTAACGCCGGGAAAGCGCCGAATGCAATCAAAGTAACTGGCAAAAATATCCATTGTAAAAAAATGGATATTTTTTTAAACTGGCTCGTTCCTTTGGGTAATGGCGGCAAAAGCATTGTGCTTAAAATAGCGGATATTATCATACCGAATAAAGAAACTGTCATAATTCTGCTTGTCAAAATCGGTAAATTAAAAGATAAAACCGTAAGGTTAAAATTTTTCCCGCCTAACAATATTGGCAACCAGCCCAAGGCGAAAAGCAAAAGAGCTGCTGTCGCCCAAGACCAAAAACCATCAATAATTGTATATAAATGAGAAATCTTATGTGAAAATGATATTTTATCATTTTTTGAAAAACCGTAAAACATATAAGGAATTTCGTTGCATCCCCAGGCCCAACGTTTCTGTTGTTTGTATTGATTAATTGCTGTTTTCCAGAAGCCGTCGGACATTACTGCGTCCATTGAAACTAAATAATAAATGGGGACCACCCTGTAATCGCCGTCATAATAGAAATAAGCCCTCCAAAAAATTCTAGAATCATCTGAAACCACGTTTACTGGATATCCCACTTCAAAAAAGACCTTGGCTGGAATGGCATGCGAAGAATATGTCGTAAGTTTTTCTGACCTTTCCTGTTGTATCATCTGCCAAAAGGTATTTGAAGTAGAGACAACGCGAGTAAAAGCCGAAGCCGACCAAATATTATTATTGTAAACTGGAATTGGCTGATAACTGGCCCTTTGCGGATTTTTTTCTGTTAAATAATACCAGGTCAAACAAGAGAAATATTGAGGATAAACCTTGGTATCAATATCAAAGCTGGAAATCAAGATATTTTCGTAAGGAATTTTTAAAACATCAATTATTTTTTCTTTAACTATTTTGCCGGCATAGGCGACATTAGACCCTTTGCCAGCCAGCTCATTTTTAATATTATCCGGATGAATCGTTATTAAAAATTTAAAAAATTTGCTTGCATATTCTTTTTCAATGGAATCTGCTATTTTCTTTGCCTCTCTTCCCGCTCTTTCTTCTATGGCTAAAACAATAATTATTTTTTCTTTTGGATAATCTGAATTTATTAAGGATTCCAAACTTTCTTTTATAATTTTAGGGGTCTCTTTATAGGTTGGCAAAATTATCACATGATAAATGTCTCTCCAATTTTTATTTTTAATCTTTTTTAATTTCTGCATCCAATCTATTGAAAGGTGCTTTTTTACTTTAAAATAGCCAGCTACTTGATGTATAGAAAAATAAACAATTCTGAATAAATAATAAAAACAAAAACAAATTATAAAAATTGCTATCTGAATTGGAAACAACCAAGACAAAACAAGGACTCCTAAAAGGGTCCCTAAACTGATTAAACCAGGAAGAGTTTCAAAAAAACGATATAATCTTCTTTCTTTTAAATCCTGGATATCTGATGCTTTTGAAATATCTAAATAATCTTTTTTATCCATGTGGCCCCACCGGGATTTGAACCCGGGTTTAGAGCTTGAAAAGCTCGCGTCCTAGACCAGGCTAGACGATGGGGCCTCATCTAAATTTATTTCAATATTATCCTAAAAATTGAAAAAAAGCAAATTTTAATGTATTATTACCTTGAATTATGAAATGACCGTTTAAAATATAAGTTTTTGCTATTTATTGCTAATTTTACCCCTGACTGCGTAAAAGTTTTAAAATGTAAGCATAGCTGCATTTTAAAACTTTTCCTTCGCCAGAGGCGAAATTCCCTAATAAATAGCTAAAAATCATTTCGTAATTCAAGGTAGTTAACTATGATAATTTTAGCTATTGAAACATCCTGCGACGACACGGGAGTAGCCATTTTAGAGGTCTCAAAAACTGGTGATTTTAAAGTTCTCTCAAATATTGTTTCTTCGCAGATTGAAATTCATAAAAAATATGGCGGAGTATATCCCATGCTCGCTAAAAGAGAGCATCAAAAAAACCTTGTTTCTGCTCTTGAAAAAGCGCTAGAAAAAGCAGGCCTATTAAATCAAAATCCAAAAATCAAAACTCAAAATGAAAATTCAAAATTTAAAATTATAAATGAAATTTTAAAAAGGGAGCCTGGGCTTTATAAAAAATTAATTTCTTTTTTAAAAAAATATGAAAATCCGAACACTTGTCCTGAGCCGAGCCGAAGGATTGACTTAATTTCCGTAACGCAAGGACCGGGGTTAGAGCCTTGCTTGTGGGTTGGAATAAATTTTGCCAAAGCGCTTTCTTTTTTTTGGGATATCCCTATTATTCCAGTTAATCATATCGAATCGCACATACTCGTTAACTTTTTAAATCAACACCCAATTAGGTTTCCGGCTGTCTGTTTAGTTGTTTCCGGAGGACATACCCAATTGATTTTAATGAAAAAACCCTTCGACTTAACTCAGGGCAAGCTTGGCAGCTATAAAATACTTGGCGAAACTAGAGATGACGCGGCTGGCGAATGTTTTGATAAGTGCGCTAAAATTTTAGGACTTGGCTACCCCGGCGGTCCAATAATTTCCGAATTAGCTGGCGGAAGACGGGCTTCCGCAAAACTGCCGAGGCCGATGATAAATACAAAGGACTTTGATTTTTCTTTTTCTGGTTTAAAAACCGCTGTTTTATATCATCATAGAAAACAACCGGTGAAAATTCAGAAATCAAAAGAATATATTATAGAAATGTGTGCTGAAATTCAGCAAGCGATAATTGATGTTTTAATTAAAAAAACAATAAAAGCAAGTAAAGATTATAAAGCGAAAACAATAATTTTAGGTGGCGGGGTTTCAGCAAACAGCGAACTCCGTTTGCAGTTTCAGTCTGCTGTAACTCGTCATTGCGAGGAGGGCAAAACCCGACGAAGCAATTTAAGTCTAATTTTTCCGCCAACAAATTTATCAACCGACAATGCTTTAATGACTGCGATTGCCGGCTACTTTCACCGCAACAAAAAAATTGCGAGGTCGGACTTCGCAAAACTCAAGGCGGAATCAAATTTACGAATAGATAAATAAAAAAAGTCGTTGAAACTTTGCAGAATCAACGACTGAATTATCTCGGCATCACGCCCGCATCAAATTATTTTGAGCGGATCGAAATTGCCGGACTTGACTTCGGCCACAAAACAGAGAGCGTAAAACGCTGCTCCGCCGAAGCCGACATAGAAAACTGGTCCCCGCAGGTCGCCGGTGAATACGAACGAGATGCAGAACGCGCCCGCCACCATCCCGAATCCGAAATACGGCAGGTGCAAAATTCCGATCGGACTGATCTCACCAGTCGCGGGGAAGCCCATATCCGGCTTGTGGTTTTGGCCCATGCACATCTTCGCGAATCCTAGCGAAAAAGCAATCACCAAGGTCGCAAAGACAAGCCAGTGCCCCACACCGAGGCATCCGTTCACGGCGAGGTGAACGAAGGCGGTGTTGATCAGGGCGACGCCAATGGCGTCGCCCCATGTCATTGTCCAGAAATCTTGAAAATACAAAAACTTCTGGTTGGTCCCGGGAATGACGGAATTTCGCGGCGGCAGGCTTTTGTCGAGCTGTTGCGTCGCGAACATTGCCGCCATCCATAAAGAATTGACCAGAACCACGACCAACAGAATCGTCCACGAGAAATCCATCGTAAAGCCCTCCAAAAAAGTTGTCAGTGAGCCGGAAAGCACCCAAACTTCCTAATAAATAATTATAGCATATTATGGCATATATTGTCAATATTTACCCGTAAGAAAATTTTTGATAAAATTAAGCATTATGGAATTGCCAACGCAATATAACGCAAAAGAAGTTGAGGACAAAATTTACCGGCTTTGGGAAAAGTCCGGATTTTTTAATCCCGACAATTTGCCCAAGCGCCACAAAAAACCTTTTTCAATGGTTTTGCCACCTCCAAATGTAACAGGCGTTCTTCATATGGGCTCGACCTTAATGTTGGCGATTGAAGACACAATAATCCGCTACCAAAGAATGCGAGGCAAAAAAACTTTATGGATACCCGGAACCGATCACGCCTCAATTGCAACTGAAACAAAGTTCTTAAAAGATAAAAAAATATCGCGCGGCGATTATGCAGATAATCGGGGTGAATTTATAAAACTCGTAAACGAATTTGCGTTACAGAATCAAGGTTTAATTTTAAAACAAATGCGCGCAATGGGCGCTTCATTAGACTGGTCAAGATTAAAATACACTTTGGACGAAAACCACAATAATGCTGTGCAGGAGGCATTTATTAAAATGCATGAAAAAGGAATTATTGAAATGGGTAGGGGCCTTTACACAATAATCAATTGGGATGTAAAAGGACAAACCGTGGTAAATGACGATGAAATTGAATACGAAGCGGGAAAAGCGAAGCTATATACTTTCCATTATGACAAAAATTTTCCAATATCAATTTCTACCACAAGGCCCGAAACTAAATTCGGCGACAGCGCCGTGGCAGTAAATCCAAAAGATGAACGCTATAAAAACCTCATTGGAAAAATTTTTGATGCTGAATTTTTAGGAAAAAAATTAATAATTAAAATCATTGGCGACCCTTCGGTTGACAAAAATTTTGGAACTGGAGCTTTGGGGGTTACGCCGGCGCATAGCAAAATTGACGCGGAAATGGCCATTCGCCATAATTTACCAAGCCATCAGGTTATTAATGAATATGGTCGGATGACTGAAAGCGCAGGGCCATTGGTTGCTGGCAAAAAAACAGCCGAGGCGCGAGAGATAACAGTAAATTATTTGCGCGAAAAAAATCTTTTGGAAAAAGAGGAAATTATCGACCAAAACATTCCCATGGCGCAGCGCTCCGGAGGCATAATTGAGCCCATTCCCAAGCGCCATCAATTTTTTGTTAAAGTAAATAAAAAAATTCCAGGAAGAAATAAAACATTAAAAGAATTAATGATTGCATCCGTAAAATCCGGCAAAATTAAAATACTGCCAAAGCGTTTTGAAAAAATTTACTTCAATTGGGTTGAAAATCTAAGAGATTGGAGCATTTCAAGGCAAATCTGGTATGGCCACAGACTGCCGGTTTGGGCCCCGGATCCGGCGCCGTCTGGAGATGAATTGCCATATGTAATTAGTAAAACAAAACCGGCAGGGAAAGAATATGAAAATTATGTTCAGCTCTCAGATACACTAGACACGTGGTTTTCCTCGGGGCTTTGGCCGTTTTCAACATTGGGCTGGCCTGAAAAAACTAAAGATTTAAAAATGTATTTTCCAAATGATGTTTTAGAAACTGCTTATGATATTTTATTTTTCTGGGTGGCGCGCATGATTTTGATGAGCCAATTTTTGTTGGGCGAAATTCCTTTCAAAACTGTATATTTGCATGGCCTTGTCCGCGACGAACAAAACCGAAAAATATCAAAATCGCTAGGGAATAATATCAATCCGATTGACATGATTGATCAATATGGCGCCGACGCTGTCCGCATGGCAATGATTGTCGGTACAAGCGTGGGAAATGATAGCAGGGTGTCTATGGAAAAATTCAAAGCTTACAGGAATTTTGCCACAAAAATATGGAACGCCTCGCGATTTGTTTTAATGAATTTGGACGGCTATAAGTCCGGTAAAAAACCTATTTTAACCAAAGAAGATAAAAAAATTTTAAAAGATCTAAATAAGCTATCGGCAGAAGCGACAAAATTAATGGATAATTTTAAACTTTATTCTGCGGCTGAAAAAGTTTACCATTATTTTTGGCATACTTTTTGCGACAAAATAATTGAAGAAAATAAAAAACGCCTTAATAGTCAAAATGAAAAAGAAAAACAATCCGCCCAATATCTGCTTTTAAAAATTTTAATAATAAATCTAAAACTGCTTCATCCTTTTATGCCGTTTATAACAGAAGAAATTTACCAGCAATTGCCTCTGAAAAATAAAAAAGAGTGTATAATGATAGAAGAATGGCCAACAAAAAATTAAAATGGATTATAAAATTATACTTTATATTTTTTTTGGAATTTTGCCAGCTTTGGTCTGGCTCTCTTATTATCTAAGAAAAGATGTTCACCCTGAACCGAAACTAATGGTTTTAAAAGTTTTTCTTTGGGGGGCTTTTATTACTTTGCCCGTCTTTCTTGCACAGCTTGGACTTTCCGCTTTGTTGGCCGAACTTAATCTGCCGACTTTTGTTGTTTCTCTTTTATATTGGTTTGTGGTTATCGCTCTTACTGAAGAATTTTTTAAATATCTGGTTGTTAGGGGAAAAGTGTTTAATGACTGCAATTTAGACGAACCGTTAGATATAATGCTTTATATGATTATTTCTGCTTTGGGTTTTGCCGCTTTGGAAAATATTCTTTATCTTTTTTCTCCGGCAAACAATCTTTCTTTCAACCAGGTTTTAAACAACACCATTATTATAAGCTTTGTTCGTTTTATAGGAGCCACATTTTTACACACCCTTGCTTCTGGAACATTGGGATATTTTTTAGCTCTGTCTTTTTACGAAACCAAAAACAAAACACGACTGTTTTTAGCAGGACTGTCAGTAGCCGCCATTGCGCATGGACTTTATAATTTTTCTATAATGACATTTAAAGGAATCCTGCAACTTTCTATTCCTATAATTATATTAACAGGACTTGCTATTTTTATGATTTGGGCTTTTAATAGAGTAAAGAGCATGAAAAGCGTTGGTAAAATTTAATTTTTATTTTAATAAAATTTTTAATAAATTAAAATAATATGGCAAACAAACTAAAAATCAAAGAACCCTCCTCCGCTAAAGCTACGGAAGGGCAAGGAAAAAAAGAATCTCCGGAAAATTCAGAAAACGGAATTTTTGACCCGGAGGGAGAGTTGGTTGTTGATGTTTTTGAAACTGACTCAAATTTTGTGGTTTTGGCGGCTATCGCCGGAATACAAATAAAAGATATTGATATTTCTGTTGAAAAAGAGATGATGGTTATAAAGGGCAATAGGCAAGACCCTCATTTAGACCCGGAAAAAAAGTATTTTTACCAGGAATGTTATTGGGGTCCGTTTTCCAGAAAAATTGTCTTGCCGGAAAACATAAAAGTTGAAGACGCTTCGGCTCAAATGGACAAAGGCCTTTTAACTATTAAAATTCCCAAATCAGAAAAAAACAAAATCGGAGTAAAGCTATCGTAATAAAAAACAAAAAAACAATACCCGGCGTGGAACGCCGGGTATTGTTTTTTATTGGTGCGGGTAGGAGGATTTGCACCCCCACGAGATTACTCCCACCAGGTCCTAAGCCTGGCGCGTCTGCTGTTCCGCCATACCCGCATATTCATTTTATAACATAATACCCGCGCCAATAAAAGCGCGGGTATATAATAAGGTTATTAAGTTAACTTTTGCTGTAAGTATTAAGGAGCTATACTTTTTACTGTAAGCATTATACCATTAGCTATCAACACTATCACAAATCCTACCACGGCATATAAAATGGTCTGTCTCCCTGTCTTTACCTTGTCTGCATCCCCTGATGCTGACAATATCATGATACCTCCCACAATAATCATTATCGTGCAGATAAATGAGACAATAAGTGTAAGTATGGAGACAACACCATTCAATGCTGTTATCAATGAAGGATCTAATGACGCGGCCACAGAAATTAAGGGAAACGATAATAAACTAACAAAAAATAAAGATACTATAATTTTTTGATTTTTCATTTTTTTAATTTTATATTATCTATATTAAAACCGACCTTTTGTTATTTTAACAACTGCCGCTCACGGCATCATAACTGATTTTATAGTTGCTGCTATTCCGCTTGATAATAAGGCAATCAACATTCCTATTATAGCGTAAAGAAAAGCTGTTTTAGCTTTTGTCACTTTTTCCAGGCTTCCAGCCGATGTCATAAAAATAAAACCTGATATTGCAATCATTAAAGTACCCAAAACGCCTATTATGCCTGCTGCTGCGTTAAAAATGTTAGTTAAAAGATCCGTAAAATTGTTAACTCCAGTTAATGGATTTTCTAACACAATGGCGCCTACCGGCCCAGTCATCGTTAGAATGCTTGCAAATATTATTGAATAGAAAAAAACTTTCTTTATTGCCATTAATTTTATATTATATTTTATTAAATAACAAGGCGAAATGATGTTCGCCGGCTGAAAATTCTTTTTTAAAAACAAGCTCGGCGCTTTCTGTTATTTTTTTTATTTCATCGGAAGAAATAGTCCCTTGATTTGGCGCCAACAAAGATGATTTTTGCCAATCAATAATTAAAAGCTGGCCTCCTTGTTTTAAAATTCTTTCACTTTCTTTTATTATAGCATATTTATTTTCTGCCTGGAATAAGACATTGGGGATTAAAACAATGTCTGCGGAATTTTTATGAAGAGTAGAGCCGCCTTCTGATTCCAGGTCGCAATGAATCGCAAAAACATTTTTCAGTTTTTCCAGCAACGTTTTATTTTTTAACGCTGATATTTTTTCTTCTTGAACGTCCAGCCCATACACCCTGCCCTGTTTTAATTGTTTTGCCAAAGCAAGAGCAAAAGCTCCGGCGCCGCAACCGAATTCAACGGCCGTCATATTGTCTTTTAAATCAAGCTCGTTTAAAATTTCTTCCGGGCTTAAAAAACCTTCCATACTTGCATTGTACCAAAAATTTAATCTTTTAAGCAAGCGCCCGAGGCAACTTTATCCCCGGTTTCCATTCTCATTATTCTAACTCCCTGAGTAGCTCTGCCAAGCAAAGAAACGGACTTTACACTGGTTCTTATCACCTGCCCTTTTTGAGAAATAACAATTAAATCTTCTTCTTCTATTATGTCTTCCACAATGGAAGACAAAACTATCGGACCTGTTTTGCTTGTTATTTTGGCTGTTTTTATTCCAGACCCGCCCCTGCCCTGAAGCCTGTACTGAGATATTTCCGTTCTTTTGCCATATCCGTTTTCCATAACCACCAATAAATACCGCTTTGCCGGCTTTTTAGTCCCGATAGCTTTCGAGGATCCTCGACTTTCGGTCGGGATTTTTTCGTCAATCTCGGGATTTTTCCCTATCACATCCATTCCGATAACTTCATCGCCCTTTTTAAGCCTTATTCCCTTTACTCCGGCCGCGGCTCGGCCCATTGGCCTTATGTCTTTTTCTTTAAACCTGATGGCAATGCCGTTTTTCGTCGCCAAAATTATATCGTCTTCGCCGGTGGTTTTCACCACTTTTTTCAATAAATCGCCTTTTTCCAGTTTTATTGATATAATCCCGCTCTTTCTTACATTGTCAAATTCATCCAGGCTGGTTTTCTTTATTCTTCCATTTTTTGTGACCATTACCAAATATTTTGCCTGCCCGTCTTTTTCCATCGGAACCAATGATAAAACTTTTTCTTCCGTTGATAATTCCAAAAAATTTAAAAGGCCCCTGCCGCGGGCAACTCTGGTGCCCTCTGGTATTTCATAAACTTGCGTTTGAAAAACTTTTCCGGAGTCGGTAAAGAAAAGCAGATTGTCGTGAGTTGAAGCGCAAAGAAAATGTTCAACTATATCGTCGCTCATAGTTTTCATTCCCATAATTCCTTTCCCCCCGCGTTTTTGAATTTTATAAGTGGCCGGATTAATTCTTTTAATATATCCGCCGGTGGTCAGCGTAACGATTGTTTCTTCTAAGGGAACCAAATCAATTTCCGTAATCTCCCCTAATTTTTGTTTTATAACTTTTGTTCTTCTCTTGTCTCCGTATTTTTCTTTCAGCTCTTGAAATTCTTTTTTAATAATATCTTTTAATTTTTCCGCATCCTTTAAAATTGCCGCAAGCTCTTTAATTTTGTTTAAAATCTCTTTTAATTCGTCTTCTATTTTTTTTCTTTCAAGGCCGGCCAATGTTTGCAGTCGCATTTCCAATATAGCCACCGCCTGCCTTTCGCTGAGTTTGAATTTTTTAATTAAATTAATTTTTGCTTCTTCTTTGTCGGCTGACTTTTTAATTACGGCAATCACAGCGTCAATATTTTTCAAAGCAATAACCAAACCCTCTAAGATATGCGCCCTTTCTTTGGCTTTCTCCAAGTCGTACTTTAATCTTCTTGTCACCACTTCTTTTCTGTGGGCAATAAAGTAAGAAAGAACATCTGAAAGAGCCAGGGTTTTGGGCTGAATGCCGTCAACCAGGGCCAGCATATTCAAATGAAATGTTTTTTGAAGGTTGGTAAATTTATAAATTCTGTTTAAAATTCTTTGAGGTTGAAACCCTTTTTTAATATCAATAACAACTCTCATTCCTTCTCTATCTGATAAATCTTTAATATCCCTTATGCCCTCAATCTTTTTTTCCGAAACTAAATTTGCCATTTGTTCCACCATATCGGCTTTAGAAACTTGGTAGGGGATTTCAGTAATTATAATTTGCTCCGAGCCGTCCTTTTTTTCCACGACATCTGCCTTTCCTCTCATTATAATGGCTCCTTTGCCTTGTGAGTAAGCCGAAATTATCTCTTTTTGGTCATAAATCATCCCCCCTGTGGGAAAATCCGGACCCTGAATAAACTGGAATAAATCCGGAGTTTCGGCTTTGGGATGGTCTAATAAATAAATTGAAGCATCTATCACTTCAGATAAATTATGAGGAGGGATATTGGTTGTCATGCCAACCGCAATACCCAAAGAACCGTTTAAAAGCAACTGAGGCAAAGGAGAAGGCAAGACAATTGGTTCTTGCCTTGTGCCGTCATAATTATCAATAAAATTAACCGTGTCTTTTTCAATATCTTTCAACGTTTCTTCTCCGATTTGAGAAAGGCGACATTCTGTATAACGCTGGGCGGCAGCCGGGTCGTTGTCAATTGAACCAAAATTTCCCTGGGGGTCAATCAGAGGATATCTCAAAGAAAAATCTTGCGCCATTCTTACCATAGAATCATAAACTGCTATATCCCCGTGCGGATGATATTTTCCAAGAACTTCTCCGGTTACGGCGGCAGACTTTCTAAACTTGGCGCCATGAGTTAGTCCCATACCGTGCATAGCGAATAAAATTCTGCGGTGGACCGGTTTTAATCCGTCTCTTACATCGGGCAGAGCGCGAGCCACAATAACCGACATTGCATAATCAATGTATGATTCTTTTAATTCAGTTACAATCTCTCTTTTGTTTACCCTCCCTATGCTTATTGATTTCTGTTCTTCTTTATCTGTCATTCTAAACTAATTTGTTTATTTTTAATTATTAATATGTTGTCAAAAATATGCAAAAGAAAAATGTTGACATCTTTTTTCATAGAATTTCTTTTTTACTACCAAAAATCTCTTTTTTTAATCTTCTATGAACAGAGCCATAGGTTAATAAATCTACTTTTTTTTTAAGTATTTTTTCTAATTCAAGTTGCAGACCAATAAGATCAAAATAGCTTTTATCGTCATATTTATATTTTATTAAAATGTCAATGTCGCTTTTCTTTGTTTGCTCGCCACTTGCATAAGACCCAAAAATCGCGGCTTTTTTAACGCCATTTTTCCTTAATATCGGACTTATTTTATTTTTAATTTCTTCAATGCTCATAGTAAAATTTATTTTATAAACTTAAAAGTAGAGAGTATTTGATTAAAAACTGTTTTATCTTTCTGGCAATCGGTAAAAATAAATGTTATTTTTCCTTTCTCAACAAAAATGTCGTAACATGCGCCTTTGGAAATTATTATTTCTCCCTCAACGCCGCCAATATTTGTAGTTCCTATTATTTGGTTACTGTCGATATTTAAATCGCTGGTTTTCATTGTGTTAAACACAAAACCTCCTTTTGATTTATCTGAAAAAACTGTCCATTGGGAACCGCCTTGCTCATATTGAGAATCGCCCGGTACTATTACAGAATAATCTGCTGGATACTTAAACTCAAATCCATATTCGTCATCTGTGTATGTTTTCCAATCGGCGGTTTCGTCTTTTTTCTCTGTTTTTACATCTGGAATTTGATTTTCAATTTGGGGCAGTTCAATTTTTTTAAGCCCTTCTCCTAATTTTGAAACTCTTTTTGCCGCGGAATCAAACCAAAAAAATACCATTATAATTCCCAAAACAGCAACAATTATCCACATTATAATCTTTTTGCGCTTATCGGGCAAACCTTGCAATTTTAATATAAATTCCCTGAAACTCATAAAAACATATCAAATATTAAATATAAAATATTAAAATTTTTGATTTTTGATTTTATTAGGGCTGTAAAACCACCACTTCTGTGCCGTCTTTTGGCAAGGCGCTGGATTTCACAGTGAATTTATCCTGCGGAACAACCGAGTTTTTACCCATTGCTTTTAAAAACTTTCCGACATCGTCCAATTTTATTTTTAATTTAGGCAATTCATAATGCATAGGAATTACAATTCTTGGCTCAATCTGGGAAACTATTCTTTGGGCTTCTTGCGAAGAGATTGTAAACTCTCCTCCAACCGGAATCATTAAAACATCTATATTCCCTATTTTTTCAAGCTGTTCGTCTGTTAACTGCTTTTGCCCCAAATCTCCCAAATGGCAAAATCTTAAGCCCTCTGCCTCAATTGTATAAATTGTATTCGCCCCTTTTTCTTTTCCTTCCGAGTCGTCGTGAAAGGCGGGAACACCCCGGATAAAAACCTCTTTTACTTCATATTCCCCCGGACCATTTATTAAAAAAGGAGTTCCCCCGCCTGCGCGGGCGGGCTTTACGGCTTTTACATTATTGTGGTCATGGTGCTGATGAGTGACAAGCAAAATATCAGCGGAAAAATTGGGGACTTTTAGTCCTATTTCTTCGTCAAAGGGGTCAATAACAATATCTGCCGAATGGTCTCTGGAATTAGAAACCGAAATTTGAAAACAGGATTGCCCTGCCCAAGTTATTTTAGCCATATGATTTTATATATTTTACTATTTTATCATAACTTATTGACCTTTGCAATTGTCTCGTGTATATTGAACATATTATTCTTAACACTGCTGACCCCGCTTAGCGGGGCAGAACGGCAGCAGAACCCTTTATCTCTTTGCTCCTCGGGGCAAGTTTAAAGGAGGAAAAACAACCGTTATTTTTTATTGGTTAAAAACATGGTAAAAGAAAATATTATTAAAAAAACCGAAAACGCATCGGCTCCCATTACTGTTGGTTCAACGATTGAAGGAACAGTCGTGGCCAGGGACCGCTCGTCTCTTTTTGTTGATTTGGGAACTTCCGGCACCGGCATAATTTTTGGCAAAGAATTTTACGAAGTGAAAGACGTAATCAAAGGCCTTAAAATAGGCGATAAGATTTATGCTAAAATAGTTGAACTGGAAAACGAAGATGGCTATAAAGAATTATCTTTAAAAGACGCTACGAAAGAAATCAGCTGGCAAAAACTTAGAGAACTCAAAGAAAAAGGCGAAATTTTAACAGTTAAAATAACCGGTGTTAATAAGGGCGGACTTTTAACAAATTTAGACAATATTGCCGCCTTTTTGCCTGTTTCCCAGCTTTCTCCGGAAAATTATCCTCGCGTTGTTGATGCCGACAAACAAAAAATCTTAAAAGAGCTTCAAAAGTTTATTGGCAAAACCTTAGAGGTAAAAATTCTTGATTTAATGGCTCAGGAAAACAAGCTGATTCTTTCTGAAAAAGCCAAAACAGAAGAAAAAATAAAAGAAATTATAAGGGATTATAAAAAGGGAGATATTATTGAAGGAGAAATAACCGGCATCGCTGATTTCGGAGTTTTTATAAGATTTCCTTTAAGCGAAAAAATAGATGGCGTAGAAACAGATCCAGAAAAATCTGATATTGAAGGGCTAATTCATATTTCAGAATTGGACTGGCAATTAGTTGAAAACCCGGCCGAAGTTGTAAAAGTCGGAGAAATTGTCAAAGCCCAGATAATAGACATCAACAACAACCAAGTTTTTCTTTCTCTAAAAGCTCTAAAACAAAATCCCTGGGAAGAAATTGAGACACAATATAAAAAAGACGATGTAATAAAAGGAAAAGTGACTAAATTTTCGGCTTTTGGAGCTTTTGTGGAAATTGCGCCGAAAATAAGAGGACTCTGCCATATTTCTGAATTTGACTCAAAAGAAAAAATGGAAGAACAGCTGAAAATCAACGAGACATACGATTTCCAAGTTTTGCTGATTGAACCAAAAGAGCATAGAATGAGTTTAAAATTGGTA
>JBBTVX010000012.1:0-8636 GCA_038063015.1 Patescibacteria group bacterium | reverse complement strand
AAATAATTCCTAAAAGAGACCCGGCTAATTGAAACCTTATTTGGTTTTGCTGTTCGGCTGGAAAAACATCAACAATCCTATGGATTGATTGAGGAGCTGAATTTGTATGCAATGTGGCGAAAACCAAATGACCGGTTTCAGCGGCCGTAATGGTGGTGGAGATTGTTTCTAAATCTCTCATCTCTCCCACCATAATCGCATCGGGATTTTGACGAAATGTCGCCCTTAAGG
Source organism: Patescibacteria group bacterium (assembly GCA_038063015.1). Taxonomy (GTDB): domain Bacteria; phylum Patescibacteriota; class Minisyncoccia; order Minisyncoccales; family Staskawiczbacteraceae; genus JACPYG01. The sequence goes on along the minus strand of JBBTVX010000012.1, from coordinate 8,405 downwards.
CATTGGTAAAACTTAACGTGTCTTCGCCAACTTCTCTTTGGTCTATAATCGCTCTGTCGTCTTCATAAACATACTCAATCGGGTCTTCAATTGTAATTATGTGCATGGATTTTGTATGATTTATCTCGTCAAGCATTGCGGCTAAAGTGGTGGATTTTCCCTGACCAGAAGCTCCTGTAACTAAAACTAATCCTTGTGACCTGCCTGTAAATTCGTGTAAAACAGACGGAAGATTTAATTCTTCTACGGTTCTGATTTTAGGAGAGACGAAACGCAACGCTATGCTTATGCCGTCTTTTTGAAAAAAAATATTTACTCTAAATCTGGCCGCCCCGTCAAACTCATAAGAAAAATCAATTTCTTTTTCTGTTAAAAGTTTTTGTTTTTTTACATCGTTTATTAAAGAAAAAGCTAAACCACGAGAATCCTCTGCCGATATCTTTGGCTCTTTTGTTAATGGAACCAATTGCCCGGTAATTCTTATTGTGGGATGATGGCCCACTGAAATGAGTAAATCAGACGCTTCTTCTTTAACAACTATATCTAAAAATTTTTTAAATTTTTGTAAATAATCCATAAATTTTTTTGTTTATTTTTTATTCCGGAACATTACCTTTCATCTGTTACTCTTGCAACTTCTTGAACCGTAGTTTCTCCATTTAAAACTTTTAATATTCCTTCTTGTTCCATGGTTAACATTCCTTGTTTTTGGGCTACTTTTAAAATTAAACTTTCGACTGGATTTTTCAAAAGTAATTCCGCCAATTCGCTTGTCATAGACAAAACCTCAAAAAGACCCATTCTGCCAGAGTAACCCATAAAACCACAGAGCTCGCATCCCTTAGCTTCATATATATAAAAAATATCCGAAATTTTAACTTCTTTTTTTGCTTGGACTGGAAAATTTTTAATCCTGCTTAAAATATAATTTTTAATTTTTTCGTTTGGTATTATCTTTTTTTTACAATGAGGGCAAAGAACCCTGATTAGTCGTTGAGAAATTGCAATCCTTAAAGTAGAGGGAATTAAAAATTGCTTGATTCCCATATCGATTAGCCTTGGAATAACTCCTATAGATGTATTAGTATGCAAAGAAGACAAAACAACATGACCGGTTAGAGCCGCCTGAATGGCGAGACTGGCTGTTTCTTCATCTCTAATTTCTCCAACCATAATAATATTTGGGTCTTGCCTTAAAATCTGTCTTAAACCTTGAGCAAAACTATAGCCAATTTCCGGTTTTATCTGAGATTGATTGACTCCGGCGATAGAATATTCTATAGGGTCTTCAATGGTGGTAATGTTCACGCTGTCTTTATTCAAAATTTGCAAAATCGCGTATAGCGTTGTTGTTTTTCCAGAACCAGTGGGTCCAGTAGATAAAATTAATCCATAAGGTTTTTTAATTGCTTCTTTAACTAAATCAAAATTTCTTCCTCTTAATCCCAGCTGTTCAAAAGATTTTAACCCCTCCGTAGGGTCTAGAACCCTAATTTCTACTTTTTCTCCATAGAGAGTTGGAAAAGTGGCAACTCTAAAATCAACTTCTTTGCCGCCGATCTTAATTGAAAGTCTTCCATCTTGGGGAATTCTGTTCTCGTCAATTTTTAAACTAGCGATAATTTTAATTCTCGCCACAATAGCAATATGCACGCTTAATGGCAAAAAAAGATTGGGGTGCAAAATTCCATCTTGTCTAAACCGCACAGTAAGCTTGTCCTTGCTGGGCTCTATATGAATATCGGAAGCATTGTTCTCGATTGCGTGTTTCAAAATAACTAAAACCATTTTAATAATAGGCGCCTCTTCTGCCATTATTCTAGGAGACAAATTGTCTTCTACCGCGCCTAAAATTTCTTTCTTTTCTTTTTCTAATTCATATAAAGCTTTAATTGTCTCGCTCTTTAGTGTCCTATATTGTTTTAAAAGATTATTTAAATCTGTGAATGTTATAAGAAAAGTTTCATAACTAAAATTTTCTTGCCGGCTTAAAAACCTCAGGGCATTTTGAGCTGATATATCTTCTGGATAAACCATTCCTATTTCAAAAACATTTCCATTTTTGGCTATTGACACCATCTTGTAATTTGTTGCCGCTTCTTCGGGAATCAATTTTAAAACATCTAAAGAGACTTCCTCGGCTTTAATTTTTTTCAGGACGAATTTAAAAACCTTGCTTTTCAATTTAAAAAGCTCGTCTTCAGAAATAATTCTCCTCTCCAAAATTATTTCTTCTTCTGTTTTTCCGGTTTTGACTGATTCTTCTTGCAATTCATTTCTGCTTTTTTCATTCAAGAAACCATTGCCGAATAACTCTTGTAATAATTTCATACTATTTTGTTAATGTATAATAAGGTGTAAAAGGGTTTTCTCTCCCCATTTCAATCTCTTCTAAAGAAACTAAAATTAATCCGATGTCTTCTAAAATCTTTTTCGCTTCCTCTGTTGTTGACGCAAAAACACTTCCCGTTTTTTGCTCTCCTTTGTCTGTTGCCGCCGAATAGCTAAATTCTTTTTGCACCCTTTCCATAAATAAACTCCCTTTAACCTGTTCTAGATCTAAAACCTCAAAATTAATTTCGATTTGAGGTTTTATAAAAGCCTGCTCTACTAAAACAGCTTTTGGTTTAGAAAAGAATACAATCGTTCCAATTACAGACAAAACTAGCAGGAACAATATTGTAATTCCTAAAAAAAATATTTTTTGCCTTTGTTTTGGCGATACAAAAACTATGGCCATAAATAATAATTTTTAAAATTTTAAATTTCGTTAATATGACTGCGTCTTTATTTCTAGTTGAAAAGAGAATGTTTGTTGCGCCATGAGCTGGACGGTTGGTGTTTTTGGCGGTGATTGACTCGCTATTTGCAAACCAAAAGAAATATTTCCAACTTCAAATAATCGAGATGAACTCTCCAAGGAAGAAAGAAAATTTTTAAAAGATTGATAGCTTCCCAGCGCATCAAGGGAAAAAACAATTTCTTTAATATTGCTCTCTGAAGTAGCAGGGGAAATTTTAGTTAAAAGAATATCTTTAACAATCAGCCCGCTCTCTACGCCCTTTTGTTGGAAAAAATACACTAAATCTGCCAGTTGGGGCTTTGACGGTATTGCATTTTCAATTTTTTCTAAACTTTCTTTGTTGTCTTCTAATTTCGTAAAAATTTGGCTTATTTCTGAATAATAGGCAAATTTGCCATTATATTCAGCCTCAGCTTTGCCTAATTTTATCTGGAGGTCTTTAAATTCAATATATTTCGGCGCCACAAAAAAATATATCAAAAGCACGATGATAAAAATAATAACAGATATTGCAATTGGACGATCTACTTTCATTTTTGAAAAAAATTAAAAAATTATTGCGTAACGTCTAACGTCGTATCGCCGGCGTCAGGTGTTGCAGTTATCCCGCTTGGCGGGATTCCGTCTGTCGGGAGAGTTGTTTCTGTTTCCGCTATAAAAGAAAATATTTTCGGGTCTAAAGAGAGAACTAAATTAAAATTAATTCTATTCTGTTCTCCGATAGTTGAACCCAAAACAGTTATTTTGGTTAAATATTCGCTTTCTTCAAAAACCGAAACCTGCCTGCTAAAAATTTCTACGCTTTCCGCCTCGCCAGAAAGTATAATATCGGCATCGTTCCCTCCCATATTAAATCTTGAAAACCAAACAGCTGGTAATGCGGTTTGCTCTAAAAAAGCTAAAATATTTGAAGAAACTCTGTGGTCTTTAATTAAGGGAATATAATCATTTATCTTTTTTTGCTCCTCAAAAATTTGTTTTTCCATCTCTTTTTGCTTATCTGTTCCAACTGTAGCTAAAGATATTTCAAAATTTTTAATGCCTGCCTTTTGAGAATTAATTTTTACAGCAAAAATCAAATAACAGAGAATAGTTGCTATTAAAGAAGAAATTATAAAATAAAATACTACATCTACCCACCAGAGTTTATTTTCTCTTAGTTTGCTAAAAATACTAAAAACGAACATACGATTTTTGTTATTGTTATAATTATATTATACAATAATTCAAACTTCTAATCCACCTAAAGACAAACCAACCGCCACCGAAAAACTCGGCCCTATTTTTTTTATTTCTTCTTCGAGTATGGGCGGGTATAAAAGATCAGAAAAACAATTAGGAATTTCTACTTTCTTTTTAAAAGTTTCTTCAAAATATCCTTTTAATCCCGGCAAATTAGCTGTGCCGCCGGTCAAATATATTTCTTCTATTTCCTTGCCTTCTTCTTGATAAAAATCTCCTGAAATTTTTCTTATTTGCAATAAAAGCGGGTCAATTAAAAGATATAAAGTTTTATTCAAATCTGCGTTTGGAGAAATTAAACCCTGTTTATTTTTTAGCTCTTCTGCTTCGCCATAGCTTAATCCTAAGGCAGATGATACGGCGTAGGTTAATTGACTTGAGGCAAAACTAAAACTATAGCTCTTTTTTAAAATTCCTTGAGCAATAATATTAACAGTTGTGCTCTGAACGCCTATGTCCATTAAACATATAATTTTTTTCTTATCTTTAACCAATGCTCTTGTTATCGCCAATGTTTCGGCTTCTAACGCATAAAGCTCAAGACCGGCTGATTGCGCTATTTTTTGATAGCCCTGAACAACTTGATTCGGTATTGCGATTAAAAATATCTTTAAAGAAGAATTTTTATCGCCGGGCGTCCCGCCCACAACCCTCCAATCTAATGTAGTTTCTGTAATTGGAAGAGGTATATATTGAGGAGCTGTATAATAAACTGCCTGCTGTATTTCTTTTTCCGTCATTGGAGGAAGCTCAATTGAAGTGCAAAAAGTGGAAAAATCAGGAACAGAAAAAATCGCTGCCTTGGTTTTTATCTTCGCTTCGTCTAAAATTGCCGTAATGGCCCTTGAAACAAAAAAATCTGAAAGCAAATAACTGCCTCTTTCAAAAGTTTTAACCGTCTCTTTATAAAGAGCCGCAGACTTTATCTCGCCGTAATTCTCTAATGTTTTTCCTCCTCCCCAGCGCGAAATTTCAACAACTTTGACAGAGGCTGTGCCAATATCTACGCCTAGCATCTTTTTGGGGAAAAACATCATAAAAGGATTTTTAAAAGGATTGCGCATAATGGTATTTTTATTATATCCTAAAAACAAGACAATAACACTGTGAATAACATCGCAAACAAACTCAAAAAATTTTTACTGGAATTATTCTTCCCTTCTTTTTGCTTGGGCTGCCAAAAAGAGGGAACTTATCTTTGCCAAGATTGCAAGGCGGTTTTAGAAATCTCAGAATATAATTATTGCCTTTGCAACAAAAATCCTTTAATAATAAGTTCTGAACAAAAAAAACACGGCAAATGCAATAAGTGTTATCATAAAAATCTGACTGGCCTTTATTCTGCTCTGCCCTATAAAGAAAAACCTTTAACAAGAAAATTAATTCATCAATTTAAATATCAACCGTATATAAAAGATTTAGCAAAAACTTTGGCTAACTTAATTATTGAACATCTGATAATAGTAAACAAAAACACTGATGATATTTGGAAAAATAGCATTTTAGTTCCAATTCCCTTAGATAAGAATAAATTAAAAAGCAGGGGATACAACCAGTCAGAAGAATTGGCGAAAGAACTTACAAAAGTTCTCAAAATTCCTGTAATTTCAGATGCCCTGATAAAAATAAAACAGACAGCCCCGCAAATGGAACTTAAAAAAGAAGATCGCGAAAAAAATCTTGCCAACGCCTTCGCCATAAACAAAAATTTTGTGATCTCGGGGCTCACAAAATTTTCCAAAGTTTTTCTGGTGGATGATGTTTACACAACCGGCTCCACTATGGAAGAATGCGCAAAGATACTCAAAGAGGCCGGCGCCAAACAAGTTTGGGGAATAGCTATCGCCCGTGAAGAATAATTTTCTCAACTGTCTCCCAGTCGCCATCAACCCATAAAAGAATTATTTCAGCCGGAAAGCCAAATGATTCAACTGTTTTTCGGGCTTTTTTTAAGTGTTCAATCTGCTCTTTTTTTTCAACAGGATTTCCGGCGCATCCAAAATGCCCGACAATCGCAATCACTTTTGAATTATGATGATTTACAGAAATATCCACTCTTTTTTTAATGTTTTCAATTACAACGGCATCGGTATTTTCCGCTAATATCTTATTCGGACCTGGCTCAGTCGCCATATCAACATAGTCAACGCTGTAATTTTCTTTTATATAATTTTTAACGGCGTCCTGAACCCTACCGTCCATGCAATTTATCGCGCATGCAAACCCCGTTAGAGGCTTATTTTGCTTATGTCCGCCTTTAGGATTATTAACCTCTAACGGGGCAAATGTTTTATTATTTTCCATGTATCCCAAGTTTATCACTTGAAACCGCAAAAATCAATTAACCCCTCCTTTGACTTAAATCGAAATGTTGCATAAGATATATCTATGGAAGACCTATCTAATTACGAGAAATTGCGAGAAGATGCCCTAAAATACTATAATTCTATCGGCAAAGTGCTTTGCCCTATTTTTAACACTCCCATTTTCTTCCCATCAGAAGCATTTAATCATATAATCTTTAAGAGTGCGAGAACGGAACGAGAAAGACCATCGCAAATAATGAGATTTAAGCTCTTGCCAAAAGCCAAAAAATTAGTTGAAACATCCAGCACTTATCAAGAATTTGAGGAAACAATAAAAGAATTTAATGTAAAAAGTTTCAAAAAAAGAGTTCAAAAAAGTAAAGTTGTTAGATATTGGGGCATTATAGCTATCGTTGAAGGATATAAATTAAAAGTGATTATTAGAAAAATCGGAGATGATGGAAATTTACATTTTTGGAGGGTTGTGCCAGCTTGGACAACAAATAAATATAGAGATACAAAGTTTATTTCTACGATGAAGGGCAACCCAGAAGAGGACTAGAACAGCTTAAATTCAACAAAAATACCGCCTTGTAGCGGTGTTTTTGTTATGCCTGCCTTCAGCTTATGTATTAGCCGAATAGGGCTGACGCCCCACAAGCACACTTTAAGTATATACGATGACAAGCGTCCTTGTCAACAATATATACGATTTAAGTATATGATTTGTTTTTTAAATAAACTATTAAAATTTTACCCTACCCCGCATTTCACCATTGTTTTTGGCTCTATCGTCCCACTTTCCGTTATGAAGGTTATAACTAAAAATGCCGCAATTTACGAAGCATTTTGAGTTCGGATTTCACTTGCGGTGTGTATTTGAAAATATCCGAACCGATTTCATTAACGGGCTCGGCGGGCGGAATTCCCCCCACACCCCCCTTCCGCCCGCCTCGTCTTGCCTGCCCGACAAATAGGCGGGAACCGGAACGAAAAGGACGATTTCAAGTTTTTCTTTGGCGACAAAACTTCTTGAGTTTACTTTTCAAGAAATTTCTGTCCAAGAATTAACTACTCCGGCAACTGCGGAACTGCGGGGATGGATTCTCCAAGATGGCATTCGGTTGGCACTTTGATAACAAGCCCGAAACCTACGCTGTAATTACTAAAACTTTCTCCTAGTCCCATAGTTTGGTGTAGCGGAAGCCAACGTATCTCGCCACCCTCTTTCGCATAGCTATAAACTTTGGTGAAAGTGCAAGTACCTTTAATATCATTTAGTGTTTTTCCAATCATGTTTGGGGAGACGAAAGTAAAATTCCATCCCGGAGAAAGTTTTATTTGAGATAAAGCAAAGTGATCGGAATTAAAACCTGGATAGCCCCACCCAAATGAATATTGCCCGTCTTGTTCAGAATAAACCCAACCAGAAGCATAAAGAGGGATATCGAAGCCGAAATCGCGTTGTGTTGGCTGACCGTTTTTCTCTGCAAGCACATATTTATTCTGTTCTTGTTGATATACGAATTTGTACTTGAAATCAACATTTTTCATACCACCTGCGGAAATTTTACTTTCTGTTTCCCAAGCAAACAAGGGCACTAAGTTCCAGCCGCGATTGATGTTTACTGTAATTTTTTGTTGATTGGGCTCATACGTGGCATAAACAGTAGACGAAAGAGCCAGCACGGCAAAAATTAAAATATATTTTATAGATTTCATGTTCATGATGATTTATTCTGGAAGTTTAGGCGGCTGCGGAATTGATTCCTCGGTAGTTCCGGTTTCGCCTCCTGGCGTTAATCGTTGCCCAGATAAAAACAAGTACCCAACAATGCCAACGACGATAACAACTAAAATTATTATAAAAACTTTCCAGTTCATTTTGATAATTTATTAAAGTTAATTAAGTATACGACCTTTATGAAATTTTTTACCCTCCCAAAATGTGGTTCGAGCCGACATTTTTGACAGGTTCTTTGGCAGTTTGCCTTTCCGCTCCGGTTCCCGCCTATTTGTCGGGCAGGCAAGACGAGGCGGGCGGAAGGGGGGTG
>JBBTVX010000011.1:0-22128 GCA_038063015.1 Patescibacteria group bacterium | reverse complement strand
GTAATTGCAATGTATTTTCATATACGTTAGGTGTAAAATCTGGTGTAAAGGATCAGGTGGATTCATTTGAGCCTAATAAAGGGAATACTATATTAGGTGGCGCACCTGGGTATCAACAACAATTGTCAACGAATACATTGCGACAACAGATGCAAGACAGAGTCAATGTATTGAGAGAACGGGTTAGTAATTATGTTTCATCATTGATTAATAAATAAATAATTTATGAAAAAGTTTTTTCACATTTTAATAGGATTGGTATTTGGAATTATTTTTGAATTATCAAATCTTACACAATTTTACAGCGGCCTTCTCCCTCTGAATTATATAAATAGGAATGCTTTTTCTTTTTTTATTTTTTATCCATTAATGATAATAATATTTTGTATAATACTCGCTTTAATTATTAAAAAATATACCTTTCTCAGATTCTCGATAGGTTTTTTAGGTGGTTTTTTGTTGGTTTTATTATTTATGACTTTTCTGTTTGAGATTTTGGCAGGGCCGGCAACATTATAGGATAATGGGGGAGCCATAATTTATGAAAAAAATTAATTTAGAGGAAATGGAGGAATGGAGGAAATGATGGAAGGAAATGGAAATGAGAAATGGAGAAATGGGGTCAGCCATCATTTCGTGATATAATAGATTTATAGACTTATGCCAAGAGTAACAAGAACAGATGTTGGGGATGAAATATATCACGCGCTAAACAGGGCCAATGCCCGTGTTCAGATTTTTGATAATGATAAAGATTATCAAATTTTTGAAAATATTCTTGAAGAAGCAGTAAAAAAATTTGATATGAGGCTTTTGGCCTATTGTATAATGCCAAACCATTGGCATTTGATTCTTTTTCCAAAACAAGACGGCGACCTGTCAAAGTTTATGAGTTGGCTGACGAATACTCACACAAGAAGATGGCATACTAGCAAGAAAACTATTGGAGAGGGCCATTTGTACCAGGGCAGGTATAAATCTTTTTTATGCCAAAAAGACGACTATTTTTTGACACTGGTCATGTATGTGGAGCGGAATGCCAAGAAGGCCAATTTGTGCAACTCTGCTCAGGATTGGCAATGGTCAAGTATTTACCGAAGAGAAAGTGGATCGGCCGAGCAGAAAGAAATACTTTCAGATTGGCCATGCAAAATGCCAGAAAATTATTTATCGTTAGTAAATAAAAATCAGCGCTCCGAAGAGGAGTATAATATTGAAAATTCAATCACTAAAGGCAATCCTTTTGGCGATAGTGGCTGGGTTAGGAAAATAGTCAAAGACTATGGACTTGAACAGACATTGCGAATAGTGGGTAGACCAAAAAATGGTGGCTGACCCCATTTACATGACCCCATTTACACATTTACACATTTACACATTTACATCATAGTTTTTTTAATTTTTACTGGTTTCGAAAATAATAATTTATGGTTTATAAAAAGTACTTGGTTTTTTATCCTTATTTTATTAGTACCGTTAGTAATTACACTTATTTTTATGAATCTTAAAAAATGGTTCAAAACACAATAATGATGGGAATGGGGTCAAGATCCTTCCCCCCACAGATTCTTTTTCTCTAAGATGGAGAAAGTATTTTTGAAAGAATTAAAAGCAATACAAAATTATGAAGAATAAAAAAATATTAGTTGGAATTACGGGCGGGGTTGCGGCGTATAAAACGTGTTCGCTGGTAAATATGTTTTTAAAAGAGGGAGCCGATGTTAAGGTTATTATGACTCATGGAGCGACTAAGTTTGTGACTCCGCTAACTTTTCAATCATTAACAAACCACCCTGTTTATGTTGATATATGGCAAACTTACAACAAAGAAGAAAAAGAAGTTTCGCGCAAAGTTTATAATATCCCCCTATGGAAAAAAATAAAAAAACAAAACTATGGTTTATAAGGCATGCTCAAAGCAAAACTAACGCCAGCGAAGATCATCGCGCAAACAATCTTCATTTGTCCTTGGCGCCATTATCGGAATTCGGCTTAAAACAATCAAACGACATCGTTAATTATTTCGACAGAGCGCCGGATTTGATAATAACATCATCTTATATAAGAACTAAACAAACAGCAGGACATCTGATTAAAAAATATCCCCATGCGCCCCAAGAAGAGTGGGAAATACATGAATTCACTTATATTTCTCCAAATAAATGTTTTAATACTACGCTACGCGAGAGAAAACCGCTCGTAAGCGAATATTGGAATAAAAACGATCCCTTGTATCGAGACGGGAATGGAGCCGAAAGTTTTAATGATTTTATCGGCAGGGTTCGTTCCGTTATCGAAAAACTAAAATCACGCAAAGAAAAATTTATTGTTTTATTCGGCCATGAATATGTAATTTCGGCAGTTAAATATTTATTAGAAAAAAATCCCGAAGAAATAACCCCCAAGGAAATGCAAGATTTTAGAGAGTATTATCTTTTAAATAGAATACCAAACGCCGGCAAAACCGAAATAAACTTCGTCTTATAGTTTTTTAAAACGCAAAATGAAAAAATTTATAATGGGAATTGGCATCCCTGCGTCAGGTAAAACTACGGTCTTAAAAAAATTCGCTGAAAAGTACGGGTATGATTATATATGTCCAGATGATTTAAGATTGGAAATGTATGGAAAAATTGAGTATAAAATCTCTTCGAAAGATAATTCATGGAAGATAAAAAACAAAGAGGTGTGGGAAGAGGTCAGAGAAAGAGTAAAAGAATCACTTGTGAATGGCAACACAGTTGTTCTTGACGCAGTTTTTAATGACCCCAAAAAAAGAAAAGATTTTTTTGATTTTGTAAAAGAAAACGGGGCTGAAAAAATACAGGGAATTTATGTAGACACTCCTATAGAGGTCGCAAAAGAACGCAATAGAGAGAAAGAGCGCCGCGTTCCAGAACAAATTATTGATAAGATTGCGGCTGATTTTGAAGAAGTAAAACCCAAAATTGAAGAAGGATTTGATAGTATGTTTACAGTAGATGAATATCAAAATCTTGTTGCTTCAGAAATAAAAATGGGCGAGGGGAGCTTAAAAAAAGAATTTAAGTAAATTTTTTAAAATTGATACAGAATCAGCGCTCCGCCGTGGCGGGGCTATTTTTTTGTGTTGATTGTAAATTGTTATTGGGATATAATTAGATATAATTAGAATATGTCATACTTTTTTATCGGAATTAATATTTTGTTTGGCGCCACCCTGATTTTTTATATAGTCTTTTTTTCTTTGGTTTATTATTGGCACGAAACAAAAACCAGTTTTGTGATTGTGCCCCTGCTTTATACTTTTCAGTTTTTTTTAACAGGATTTTTAATTGTTTCCATAATTTCAATATTGTTGGAAAATTTACCAAAAATTATAGATATTTTAACGTAGCATGGCAAAAAAATTACCAGCTCAATTATTTTGGTTAGAATGGGTAAAAAAAACAACATGGACTCCTTTTTGGTGGCTGATTTTAATACTCATAGTTTTTTGGGCGCCGTTTTTAAGGGTCTGGTGGTGGCTGTTTACTCCGTTGTTTCTTTGGGCGCAATTGAAAACCCTTTACTTATGGTGGCTAGATTGGGATTATGCTTACGCAAAAATGAAATGGAAGGTATTAGAAATAATCCCGCCCAAAGAGGTCTTAACTCCTTTTAAGGCGATGGAAGATGTTTTCACAGTAATCTGGCCAATTTGGGACGGAGCTGTTTGGAGAGAAAGATGGTGCGACGGCGAATTAGATAATTCTCCTTTTTGGATGTCCTGGGAAATAGCCAGCATTGAAGGCCAGATTCATTTTTACATTAGAGTTACGGATCAGCACAGAGCTATGGTTGAAACAACTCTTTACGGCCATTATCCGGAAATAGAAATTAAAGAGGTTTCGGATTATACGAAATTAGTTCCGCAAAATATTCCCAACGAAGAATGGGATATGTATGGAGAGGATTTTGAATTGGCCAGACCGGCCGCTTATCCCATAAAAACGCTGGAAAAGTTTTTTGAACCGCAGGGCGAAAGAATTTCTGCGGAAGAAAAAAGAATAGACCCAATTTTTTCTTTGCTGGAATTATTATCAAAATTAGGTCCGGGAGAGCATTATTGGGCGCAGTTTATCACAATGCCAGTGTTGGACCACGATGAGCCGGAATGGAAAAAAGAAGCGGAAAAAATAGTTACAAAAATAGCTAAACGGCCGGAAAAAAAAGAGACAACTTTTTTGGAAGATTTAGGATATGTTGCCAGACAAGTAATTGTGGGTCCTGAAAAAGAGGGAAGCGGGGAGAAAGCTACATATAAGTGGATTGACCAGGCGAAATCAGAAGAAGGAGAAAGAGAAATGATAATGACCCCGGGAGAAAGGGAGGTAATCACTGAAATTGAAAATAAAATTAAAAAACCGGTTTTTAGAACAGCCATAAGGGGTGTTTATGTGGCTAAAAGAGAAAATTGGAAGTCTTCTCACAGGACACTTGTTAGGATGTATCTTTCCCATTTTTCTATTCTAAATTTAAATCGTTTTACTTTTAGCGGAAAAACAAGAACAAAGGTTCATTATATTTGGAGAAAGAGAAGGGTCTTTTTAAGAGCCAGAAAAATGTTTAAAAATTCTGTTTTAAGATTTCCTCCGCTTTTTCCAGACAGGAAAAGCGTTTGCGCTATTTTAAGCACGGAAGAGATGGCAACGATATTCCATTTTCCAATGAAAATCACGGGCTTGGTTGCTCCAACTATGGCCAGGGTTGAGTCCAAAAAAGGAGGTCCGCCTCCCAATTTGCCAGTTGAATAAAAATTATGAACAATAACGATATAACATTTTTTGGATTGACGTCTTTTCGCAACGCCAGAAAAAAATTCGGTATAAAAACCGACGACCGGCGCCGTCATTTTTATGTTATCGGTAAAACCGGTATGGGAAAATCCAATATGATGGAGAATATGGCAATTCAGGACATAGCGGCCGGTCGTGGCGTGGCTTACATTGACCCTCATGGAGAAGGAGCCGAAAAGATTATTGATTTTGTTCCAGCCAAAAGAGTTAATGATGTGGTTTACATTAATCCTGCTGATTTGGATTATCCGATTGCCTTTAATGTTATGGAGAAAGTTGATTTTAGATATAGGCATTTGGTTGCCTCCGGATTAATGGGAGTATTTAAAAAAGTTTGGCCCGATGTTTGGTCAGCCAGAATGGAATACATTTTAAACAATTCTATTTTAGCCCTTTTAGAATACCCAGACGCTACGATTTTGGGAGTTAATAGAATGTTGGCCGATGTAGAGTATAGAAAAAAAGTGGTTGATAAAATTACAGACCCGATAGTTAAATCATTTTGGGTTACTGAATATGCCAGATACACTCAGCGCTACGAAATAGAAGCCACGGCCGCTATTCAAAATAAAGTGGGACAGTTTATTTCTAATCCTTTAATCAGAAACATTATTGGTCAGACAAAGTCAACTATTGATATGAGAGATATAATGGACAAACAAAAGATATTGGTAATGAATTTATCAAAAGGAAAAATAGGAGAGGATAATTCAAGGCTTTTGGGGGCTTTGTTAATTACCAAACTGCAATTAGCCGCAATGTCCAGGGTTGATATTCCGGAAGACGAAAGAAAGGATTTTTATCTTTATGTTGACGAGTTCCAAAATTTTGCCACAGAATCTTTTACCAATATATTGTCCGAGGCCAGAAAATACCGTCTAAATCTTATATTAGGTCATCAATATATTACCCAAATGGAAGAAACCGTCAGAGACGCTGTTTTTGGAAACGTTGGCACTCTGGCTGTATTTCGCGTTGGAGCCGAAGACGCCGAATTTTTAGAAAAAGAATTTAATCCGGAATTTACCGCCCAAGATTTATGCAACCTGCCAAAATATAATATATATCTAAAATTAATGATTGACGGAGTGGCTGGCCACCCTTTTTCCGCAGAAACTCTGCCACCGCCAATTTTAACCGAGGCATCAAATAAAGATAAAATCATTAAGTCATCTCAAGAAAGATATGGGGTTAAAAGCGAAATAGTTCAAGAAAAAATTTCTCGCTGGGCTGGTTTTTTAGAAGAGGGAACACCGCAATTAAAACCAGCGCCTGCGCAAAATATTGGAAAAAAAGAACCAGCGGGTCAAACTCTTTATGACGCTGTTTGTTCTATGTGTCAAAAACCAACCAAGGTTATTTTTCAGCCGGAAAAAGGAAGGAACATCTATTGCAAGTCCTGTTTAAAAAAAATAAAATCGCAAGTTGAGCCGGTTAAGTCGGTTTTATCAGAGGAAGTTAATAAAATAGAAACAATTCCTTTTCATAATCCTAAAAAAATAATAGAAAGAGACAAAACTATGCCCGACAACAGGCCGGCGAAAAGAAAAGAAATTAATTTATCGGAATTAAGAAAAGTCTTGGAGGAATCTTTGGAGAAAAAAGAGGAGACCCCTGACGAAACCCCGGAGCCTGCGCACGATGCAGACACTGAGGTTGCGCAGGAAACAAAACAGAACGAAAAGAGAATGATTGAACCGGGCCAAACAGTGAAATTTTATGAAAAGCATTAAAAACATTAATGTCGCGGAAAAACGCATCTTGGTAAGATGCGATTTTAATATACCCATGGACGGAGACGGCAATATCTTAGATGATTTTAGAATCAGGGAAACCCTTCCGACGATTAAATATTTGATAGAGAACAAAGCAAAAATAATTTTAATGAGTCACCTCGGAGAGCCAGGCGGCAAGGTGGTTAACGTTTTGAAACTAGATAAAGTTCAGGAAAAACTTTCAGAGTTTTTGGGTTTTGTTGTTAAAAAAGCCGAAGATTGCATAGGTCCGGAAGCAACAGAATTAGTTACTAATTTAAAATCAGGGGAGGTTTTACTATTAGAAAACTTGAGGTTTCACAAAGGAGAAACGGAAAACGACTCAGAATTTACCAAAGAACTTTCAAAATTAGCCGATATATATGTCAACGAGGCATTTTCTGTTTGTCATAGAGCCCATGCTTCAATTGTCGGGGTCTCTAAATATTTACCGGCTTTCCCCGGTTTTCTTTTAGAAAAAGAAATTTTTAACTTAAACAGGATTTTGGAAAATCCGGAGAAACCAATGATAGCTATAATCGGCGGCAAAAAGGTGGAAACAAAAACAAAAGTTATTAATAGAATATCCAAATCCGCCGATTTTGTTATAATAAGCGGGCTGATAAAAAAGGAAGCGATTGAAAAAAAGATAGAATTTGATTTTCCGGAAAAAATAATAGGGTCGTCGGATTCTTTGGACGCCTTAGACATTAACGAAAAATCAATAGAATTATTTAAAGAAAAAATTAAAAACGCAAAAACTATTTTGTGGAACGGGCCTTTTGGGAAAACAGAAGATAAAATGTATATGAAAGGAACTCTGGAAATTGCTAAAGCAATTATTGAAAGCAAGGCATATTCCGTGGTTGGCGGGGGAGAGACAATAGAGTTTTTAACTAGGGAAGGATTGCTTTCGGAATTTTCGCATATTTGCACTGGCGGAGGAGCGATGCTATCATATTTATCCGGCGATAAAATGCCTGGACTGGAAGCATTAAATTAATCTGAAACAAAAATATTTTTGTTTCAGATTGTTCTATTATTATGTCTCAAAAAATCAAAAATATTGAAAAATCAGCAGAGAGGATTAAAAAAGCGGTCTTGAATAAAGAGCGCATTATTTTGTATGGCGATTCAGACTTAGATGGCATATCGTCAGTTGTTATTTTGGAAGAGGCTATAAAAAATTTAGGCGGCGAGGTTTGCGCCGTACTTTTTCCAGACAGAGAAAATGACGGTTATGGCATTAATCCCAATGCTTTAAAAATTTTAAGCGATAAAGCTCCGGCCCTTTTTATTACATTGGACCTGGGCATAGGCAATGTTAAAGAGGTGGAAATTGCCAAAAAATTAGGATTTGAAGTAATAATTGTTGACCATCATGAAACGTTATTCGGTATTCCGGATACTCCCCTAATAGTGGATCCAAAACAAAAAGATGATAGTTATCCTTTTAAAGGTTTGGCTAATGTCGGAATTACCTTTAAACTTTGCGAAGAAATTTTAGGAGAAAAAATTTCTGAAAACTTAAGAAACAGTTTTTTAGAATTAACCGCGCTCGGCACTATTGCCGATATGGTTCCCCAAACAGATGAAAATCAAAAAATTATTGAAGAAGGACTGAGGTCTTTGAAAAATACTTTTCGTCCGGCATTAAGGGCATTTTTATCTCTTTTAGGAGAGGGTTATGTTTTTGAAGGAGCAATGCAAAAAGTTATCTCAGCTTTAAACGCGGCTGAAAGCATAAATTATCAGAATAATTCTTATTTTCTTCTAACTTGTTTTTCTGATGAAAGATGCAAAGAAATGGCGCAGGATTTAATTAATAAAACTAATTATAAACAACAAAAAGTTAAAGAAATTGTACAGGAAGTAGAAAGGAGGATTTTTCAAAAACCGGAAGCGCCGGTTATTTTTGAAGGAGATATCGCCTGGCGACTAACTTTAGCCGGGTCTGTCGCTTCAATAATGTCTTCAAAATACCAAAAGCCGGTTTTTATTTTTAAGAAAGGGGATAAAGAAAGTTGCGGGTCCGTAAGAAACCCCAAAGACACGAACTCTGTAGAGGCCATGAAATCCTGTTCAGATTTTTTAATAACCTACGGAGGCCATGCTAACGCCTCCGGCTTCCGCATTAAAAACAAAGACCTAAATAAATTTGAAACCTGTTTGAACGAATTTTTTAAAAATAACAACAAAGTAGATGTATAATAATTTAATTAAGAAATAAATTTATGGATGGGAAAAAGAGAGAAGACATAAAAATCGGGGTGGAGGTGGAAGTTGTGCTGAAGGCAGACCAGCCAACCGGAAAGCTTACCCGCGGGAGGGTGGTAAAGATTTTGACGAGTTCCAGTTTTCATCCGCGCGGGATTAAGGTAAAATTAGAAGATGGGAAAGTCGGGCGGGTGCAGAATATTTTTCCATCGTTTCCCAAAATAAACGGCGTTGAACATCAAGAAGGCCTAACATAAATTTAAATTAGACATAGAATCACTTTTGGGCGATTTTTTTATTTTCGATTCTAAAGATTTAAAAAATTTGACAAGGTGGTTGAATTATTTTAATATATAGATTATGTGGGATGATACGACAAATAGCTTTTTGACAAAATAAGGGGAAATACAATGTGGAAGCATGACAAACTAGACGACGTGCAGATTGCTCTGCTCGACCAGAACATCATCTCGATTGGAGGTGAAATTGACTCTATCAACGCATTATATGTTCGCGAGGCATTATTGCGCCTCATGGGCAAGGGAAGCCCGCCCATTTGTTTTAATACATCATATTTCTACCACGGAGATGGATTTGGACGCTCTCCGGGATTCAGCTGAGACAAAAAAAATTAAGAAGAATTTAGAGAAAGATCAAAAGAGAATTTATAAAATTCTAAGCGACAGAACGGGTCATACCGTGGTCGAGATTAGCGCAGAGTGCGTTAAAAATCAATCAATGACCTCCGAGGAGGCCATGAGGTTTGGGTTGATTGATGAAGTGATATAAATCGAGGCATAATAACCACTAGCAAAGCTCAAAGATGACGACATCTGGGAGCTTTTTTATTTGCATTTTTATTTTAAAAAAGTAAAATGAATAATAAATCATTAATGCATGAAGAATGTAAAAATTATAGGTTTACGAAACAAAAAAGTTAAACTATCTCCATATAATTCAGCTTGGAAAGAGTTGTATAAAAAAGAAGAAAAATTATTGCATCCTATAGTTGAGAAATATGTATTGAATATCCAACACATTGGAAGTACTTCTATTCCCGGAGCTAAAGCTAAACCGATAATTGATATAGCCATGGGTGTAAAAAATTTAAAGGACGGAGAAAAATTTATTAAACCTTTGGAATTATTAGGTTATAACTATAAACATAATGCAGGAATAAAGGGTAGACACTTTTTTACAAAAGGAAATAAAGCGGAAACAACTCACCATATGCATATAGTAAAACTTGGCGGCAAGCTTTGGAAAAACCAAATAGTTTTTAGAGATTATCTTCTAAAACACAAAGAAGCTGTTAGAGAGTATAATAAGTTAAAAGAGGGGTTAGTGGAAAAATACAAAAATAATCGTGAAAAATATACAGTTCAAAAAGATAAATTTATTAAGGGTATATTAAAAATACCGCAATGAAGAAAATTATTATTTATACTGACGGAGGGTCGAGGGGGAATCCGGGCAAGGCGGCAATCGGGGTGGTTTTTTGCAATGAGAAAGAGCAGGTTATAAAAAAATACGGGGAATATTTGGACGACAATCTAACTAATAATGAGGCAGAGTACTCTGCCGTGATTTTTGCTTTGAAAAAATTTAAGGCATTATTCGGCAAGGCTATAGCCGAAATCAGCGAAGTGGAAATAAGGTCGGACTCGGAATTGTTGGTAAAACAGATGAATGGCCGATACAAACTTTCAGATGAAAAAATTCAAAAGTTTTTTATAGAAATTTGGAATTTGAAGATTGACTTCAAGGGAGTAAAATTTAAAGCTATTCCTAGGGAAAAGAATAAAGAAGCCGATAGAATGGTTAACGAGGCGTTAGACCAGAAAATAGGGACCAAATCATTATTTTAGTAAAATAGAAGGCCACGACTTGTTTTTTAACGCTTTTTTTATGGTAATATTAATAAATAAAAGGTCGGCAATAATTTAATTTTTAATTCAATATATGGAAAATAAAAAAATATTAATTGCAGAAGACGATAAAGTATTATTAAACTTGATGCGCGATGAACTTACCGCCCAAGGGTTCGAGGTATTAGGGGCTTCAAACGGAGAAGAAGGTTTAAATTTAGCGTTGAAATTTCATCCCGATTTAATTTTAGTGGATATAATGATGCCAATTATGAATGGCATGGAGATGACCGCAAAATTAAGGGAGGATGAGTGGGGAAAAACCGTAGAGATAATTGTTTTGACAAATTTAAACACAGAGAATGCCGTAGCTGAGTTTTTAGAGAAAGGAGCGTATGATTATTTGGTTAAATCTGATTGGTCTATTGATGATGTGGTTAAAAGAGTAAAAGAAAAGTTGAATATAAAAGATTAACAAAAGGTCGTAATACTAATAATTAATTTTTAAATTTTAAAATGGAAGAAAAAAGCCAATATATATCTTTAATATCGGAAATTATTGCTAAACAAGCAGTAATTTTAGGTCCGGATATTGCTATTTTAAAAGCGCGCAATGTATTAGGATTGACAATTGATGAAAACGGTAAAGTAATTGATGTAAAAGGCGATCCTTCTAATGTCGTTGAACAACTAATAGATGAATATGTTCAATTATCGGGACAAATTGTAAAGAGCGCCCTAAGTTCTATATTTACAAAATATCCCGATATTAAAAAAGTCGAATAGTTATTAAACGAAATAAATATTAATTTATCAAATAATTATGAATAAAAAACTTTTTTTGTTTTTAAGTGTTCCGCTTTATTTGGCGATTGCTTTTCCGGCATTAGCAGCCGAAATGGAAACGCCCAAAGGCTTTTCCATTATCATTAATCTTATTACACTGATAATTATTGGAGGAATAATGTATAATTTATGGGTGAATTTGAACGGGTTTGGAGGCACGCTTGGCAAGTCTCTAAAAATAATAGGCGCAGGTATTTTTTTGCTTTCTATTGACACCATCCACTCATCAATACAAGAAATACCCGGGGTGGGTTTGGATTTTCTTTTTGGACAAGGATTATATCACGACTATTTCGACTGTATAATCAGGCTTATCGGATTTTTTGTGTTGGGTTTTGGCATAGTTAACCTATCTAAGCTTGTTAAAACAATGAAAGGATAGTCTTATTTATCAGTGGCTACAGCTAATTTAATTACAATTTTACTTTTTATAGTAACCGTTTTAATCGGCGGTTTTTCGTATTTCAAAAGCAGAAAGTTTAGAATTGATTTAGAAAGAAGAGAGGAGGATACAAAGCGCAGAATGTATGAACTTTCTATTTTAAAAGAATTGGGAGATAGGATAGGTTACTCGCTGAATGTCCAAAATATAATAGATATTATTACGGGTTCTTTGCATCAGTTTATTGAATACAGCGTTGTCTCCTATATGTTTTTAGAACCTGAAAAAATTATTTTTAAAGTTCATCTCGAGAAACAGGTTTCCCGTAAGTTTATAGACAATATAAAAAATAGAATGGTCGGTTCTTTATCGGCTCTTTTAAATATAGATTTTCAAAAAATCAAGATAGAAGAAGTATTGTCCGGTATTATTCTTAATGAAGAATTAGACAAACCAGTAGAATCATTTTTCAATATTCCGTTGGTGATAGCCGGCAATGTTGTGGGCGTTCTTACGATTGCAGATACAAAAAGCGGTCTTTATAAAGAAGAAGAGATGACTATCTTGTATAAGATCACTCAGCAAGCTTCTCAAGCAGTAACTAGGTTGCAAGAAGTTGTGGAGACAGAGCAAGCCAAATTAAACGCCATGGTTGCCAGTATGACAGAAGGGGTGGTTATGACTGATCCAGAGCATAGGTTGCTTGTAGTCAATCCTGCCGCAAAAAAGGCCATTGGTTTTGAATCTAAAAAAGATATTTCAATATTTGATTTTATAGACAAACTAAGCGGTAAGTTTGATTTTAGAGGAAAAATTGAAGAAAGCGTTAAATTAGATAAAATTTTTATTTCCGAAGAAGTTTTATTGGACAGCCGTTTTTTTCAGGTTATAGTTTCGCCGGTCAAAAATAAGACCGGCTCGCAAAATAATATTTTAGGGTGTGTCACGATTTTTCGCGATATAACCGAGGAAAAAGAAGTTGAAAAAATGAAAGAAGATTTCACTTCAATGATTGTGCATGAACTTCGGTCTCCTTTAGATGGAATGAAAAAGACAGTTGAGGCCATAAGGAAATCAAAAATTAAAAAAGCAAAGCAGCCAGAATATTTTCAAATGATGTATCGCAGCTCTTCAGATATGCTTGAGCTAATTAATAATCTTCTAGATGTGGCCAAAATAGAAGCTGGTAAATTTCAAATATTTAAACAGCCATCAAACATAAAAGAGATAATAGATAATCGCATACTTTTATTTCAAACCGCCGCCAAAGACGCAAAAGTAAAAATTATTAGCGAGATTATGGAGAACGTGCCAGAGAAAGTCGATTTTGACCAACACACAGTTTCTCAAGTTTTAAATAATCTTCTTTCCAATGCTATTAAGTTTAGCAAAGCAAACAGTAAAATTATTATTAATGCCATGCTTCATAAAAATAGCCAAGATATAAAAACAGAAGCAGGAAGTTCTGCGGTATGGTTTTTGAATAACAGCAAAGTTGATTTTACAAAAATTCCAGACTCTTTATTCATTGCAGTCACCGATAGCGGAGTCGGGATTTCTCCTTTAGATATGAGCCAGCTTTTTATTAAATTTTCTCAATTAAAAAATATTTTTACAGAAAAAGGAGGAACGGGTCTAGGTTTGGCTATAATAAAAAGCATAGTAGAGTCTCACGGGGGGATAGTGGGCGCAGAGTCCGCAGAAGGTGAAGGAAGCACTTTTTATTTTACTATTCCAATAAGCCAATAAGTGGTATATAATAAATTAAAGGTCAATATAATTAATCATTCGGTCGGAATGAAAATAAATTTTCATTTCTTCCTCGTTTCTAATTATGGAAAATATTTGTAAATGCTCGCACCATAAAATTATACCAGCCTGCATAGTTTTAATCGGTCTGGTATTTTTGGCAGGACAAATGGATTGGTTATCAACTGGATTTGTAAACACCGTTTGGCCTATTCTCTTGATTATTATCGGAGGAACCAAGATAATGGGTTCAAAGTGTAAATGCTGTTAATGATATTTTGAAATTATAAACAAAAAGCTCGATGTTAAATCGAGTTTTTTGTTGTCTTAGCAAAATTGTAAGCCGAATTCTGTTTTATGTGATTATCTGTCTGGGCCGCGCATTACTGCTTGGCTCTGGCGAACTACTTTTCTCCATTAACAAATTTTAAAATCCATGAATGAATTTATCAGGCTTTACCCTGAACTTGCCGATGGGTTTGTTCTTGCACCCAATAAGGATTTAGCCGTTTCACTCCCATATTACTATGGGATTTCCCCCGTAAAGGCGGGGGCGTTTGGCCTTTCGGCCTCGCGCGTCACTGTTCGCACCTCCACATTGCTATGGACGGCTGTTAGCCGCTATTATTTTATCCTTCACTAAATAAATTTAGTTCAGGATGGTGTTCGGACTTTCCTCTCTTTATTATTCGTATAAAGAGCAATCACTCATCTTGCTAAGACATTTTTATCATATCAAATTTTTAACTCTTTGTCAAGACTTTTAAAAAAAATAAAAAAAGATTAAAATAAAAACAATGGATCAAGCTATTTTTTTAAAACTATTATTTTTTATTTTAGCGTCATTGATTATTTTTTCACTTGCTTTTTCTAGTGTTTTTTTTGTCAGTGATGTGAAAAACGATAGCGGAGAGATAATAAACATAGATAATCAGAATATTGTTTCAGAAAAGACAAACTTAAACGAGAAGAAAGAAGAAATTAAAAAAGAAGTTTTTGATCCCAAGATTTTAAAATGGAAAATAGTTACGGCCTCGGCTCCTTTTGCAAAAAGAGACGCCCATAATGCAATTGTGTTTTTAAATAAAATTTGGCTTTTAGGCGGAGTGGGCGGCTCATCTCCTGATTATAGTAAAATTTATAGCGATATTTGGAACTCGCAAGACGGCGAAACGTGGACATTAGTTACGAATAAGGCGCCATGGGGACCGAGAAGGGCTGGCGAAGCAATTGTTTTTAAAAATAAATTATGGATTTTGGGCGGGGTTACCACGGGGGAAAAATATTTAAATGATGTTTGGTATTCAGAAAACGGCATAGATTGGATTTTAGCAACAAACCACGCTGCTTGGTTGCCAAGGAAAGGATTTGGCGCCGCTGTTTTTCAAGAAAAAATATGGGTTATAGGCGGAGTAACTACTAATGGAGTAGTGAACGATGTTTGGTATTCAGAAAACGGCATAGATTGGATTTTAGCTAATAATAAAGCCCCCTGGAGAGAAAGATATGATTTATCCGTAGAAGTGTTTTTAAGAAAACTCTGGTTATCAGGCGGAGTTTTTCCAGGAGTTCTGGGAGAAAAAGAAACTTGGTACACAGATGATGGTTTTAATTGGCAAAAAGCAGAAGGAGAAATTCCCTGGCCAGGCAGACACGGACATTGTTTTTTAAGCTATAAAGATTATCTTTGGATCATTGGCGGATGGTCGGGTTACGCTCATGGCTATAACGACGTTTGGTATTCAAAATACGGTCTTGATTGGAATGAGTTGTATAGAGACGGAGTTTCTTTATGGGGAGGCAGGGAGGACCTTGAGTGCGTTGATTTTAATGGAAAAATTTTTATGCTCGGCGGGATGAAAACCAACGGAGAAAGAACAAATGATGTTTGGGTTTTAAGCGAGTAAATATGGAAACAGATTTAAATAAAAATAAAAATTTAATAGTTGAAATTGACGGGGTAAATTGGACCCGTTATTTAATAAAAACTCATTTTATTGGCGTTGACGATAATTTTGAAGAGATTGTTAAAAAATACATTTTGCCTTCAGTCAAAAAAAACGACATTATTGTTTTATGCCAGAAAATAGTTTCTATTGTTCAAAAGAGAATTGTTTATAAAAAAGATATTAGAATTAGTTTTTGGGCAAAATTTTTATCAAAGTTTGTTAAAAAAACGCCGGCCGGTTTTTCAGTGGGTAATCCATTTAAAATGCAGATTGCCATAAACTTAGCCGGTTTGTCAAGAATTTTATTTGCTAGTTTTTTTGGTTTTTTATTTAAAATTTTTGGCATTGCTGGAATGTTTTACAGATTAGCGGGGCACCAGATTTCAGAAATAGACGGATTTTATGGCGAAGCGTTTCCAGAATATTCCGAAATGGGAATATTGGGTCCTGTCGGTTGTGATTTATTGTGCAACAATTTAAAAGAAAAATTTAATTTTTCTTTTGCTATTGCCGATGTTAATGATTTGGGAGGAAATATTTTGGGAGTTAGCAAAAATTTAAAAGGAAAAGAAAAATTATTATTAAAAATTTTAAAAGACAATCCGGCGGGGCAATCAAACGGGCAAACGCCGATAATAATCCTAAAAAAAGAAAATGCCGATTAATCTTTTCAAAAAAATTTATAACCATAAAACAGAACGAGTCAGTTTGGCTGCTTTAATTTTGTCTGTGTTTTCTTTTTCCAGTTTTATTTTGGGCCTGCTAAGAGATAGATTATTAACCAGCACCTTCGGGGCAGGGAACGAGCTTGATGTTTACTATGCTTCTTTTCGCATTCCTGATTTTATCGCCATAGTTTTAATGACCGGAGCTATCGGCGTTGCAATTATTCCTATTTTCACAAAGAACCTAGTTGAATCAAAAGAAAGAGCATTTAACTATCTTTCAAATCTTTTAAACTTGTCTTTAATGTCACTAATTATTATTTGTGGGATTTTATTTATTTTTACCCCTAATTTAGTTTCTTTGATTGCCCCCGGATTTTCAGAAGAAAAAAAAGAAATTACTTCTCTTTTAACCAGAATAATGTTTTTAAGCCCTATTTTGCTTGGAATTAGCAATATAATGTCAGCTGTGCTTAGGGTTTTCCAGCGTTTTTTAATAACAGCTTTAGCGCCTGTCGTTTATAACCTAGGAAGCATAATCGGCATTGTTTTTTTTGTTCCCAAGTTCGGCATTTCTGGCTTGGCCTGGGGAATTGTTTTAGGAGCTTTTTTGCATTTTTTAATTCAGGTGCCGGCTTTGTTTAAGGTCGGATTTAAATTTGGTAAATCTTTTAGTTTTTTAGACAAAGATTTTTTATTAACCATAAAATTAACTATTCCAAGAGCGGTTGGCTTGGCCGCCTCTCAAATTAATTTAGTTGTTATTACGATAATCGGATCAACTTTAATTCCAGGAACAGTGGGCATTTTTAGCCTGGCAAACGATTTAGCCATGCCGATAATCGGATTGGTGGCTGTTCCTTTTGCCATTGCTGTTTTTCCTGCTTTGTCTCTGGCTTATTCAAGGGGAGATAAAAAAGAAATGCTTTTAAAATTTTCCTCTGTTTTCCGCCAGATTATTTTTTTAATAATTCCCATAAGCGCCATATCTTTTATATTAAGAGCCCATTTAGTAAGGATTGTTTTTGGAGCTGGAAGGTTTGACTGGTCTGCCACAAAGCTTACGGCCGCTTGTTTTGGAATTTTTATGCTTGGGTTATTTGCCCAGGGATTAATTTTTTTGGTTTCCAAAGCTTTTTACGCAATGCGCAATACAAAAATACCGGCTTTGGTCAGCATTGCGAGTGTGGCAACAACAATCGCTTTCAGTTATTTTTTTATTTGGATTTTAAGTTTTCAAAATGTTTTTTCAAATTTTTTGGCCGCGTTTTTAAAAATAGAAGGGATGCAGAATTTAACTGTTGTCGGCCTGCCGTTTGCCATTTCCCTTGATGCCGTTTTGCAACTATTGCTGCTGCTGTTTTTCTTTAAAAATAAAGTCGGAGATTTTCACGCAAAAGAAATTTTATCATCTTTTTCAAAAGTATTGTTAGCAACTTTTTTAACAATATTTTTTACCTATACTATCCGCCAAATTCTTAGCAATTACATGACCCTAGAAACTTTTTGGGAAGTATTTTTGCAAACAGGAATAGTCGGCGGTCTCGGATTTTCCTTTTATCTATTTGTTACTTTCATTTTTAAGTCACCCGAGGTAATATCTTTAAAGAATCTAATATTTTCCCAAATGGGATTCTTAAGCAAAAGAAAATAAATGGAAAATATAAGAAATTTTTCTATTATTGCTCACATAGACCACGGAAAGTCCACTTTAGCGGATCGGCTTTTGGATTTAACCCATACAATTGATTCTAAAAAAATGATGCCACAATTTTTGGATAGCATGGACCTAGAAAGAGAAAAAGGAATTACGATAAAATTAAAATCAATCAGAATGAATTATAATTGCAAGCCCTTCGGCGTGGCTCAGGGCAAGGATTATATTTTAAACCTGGTAGATACTCCGGGCCACGTTGATTTTTCTTACGAGGTGTCTAGATCGTTGGCGGCCGTTGAGGGAACCATATTGTTGGTTGATGCCGGTCAGGGGATACAAGCTCAAACATTAGCAAATTTAGAATTAGCAAAAAAACAAAATTTAACAATTATTCCGGTTATAAATAAAATTGATTTACCGCAGGCGAAAACGCAAGAGGTCGTTGAAGAATTAGTTGGTCTTTTAAAAATTAATGAAAGTGAAATTTTAAAAGTTTCTGCCAAAACAGGAGAAAACGTAGAGCAGGTTTTAAAAGCTGTGATTGAAAGGATTTCAGCGCCAAAAAAAGAAAACTTAGAAAAACCATTTAGGGCTTTAATTTTTGATTCTGACTACGACTCTTTTAAGGGAGTAATTGCTTTTATTAGGGTTGTGGATGGTGAAATTGAAATTAACCAAAAAATTAAACTTTTTGCAACTAATACCCATGCAGAAATAAAAGAATTAGGGTATTTTAATCCAGGCCGTTCTCCGCAAAATAAACTTTGCGCCGGAGAAATAGGATATATTGCCACAGGCATTAAAGAGCCGGGCAGAGTTCGCGCCGGAGACACTATTATAAAAACTGGAGCATATGTTCAGTCTTTGTCCGGTTACCAAGAGCCAAAACCAATGGTTTTTGCCAGCTTTTATCCGGAAAGCCCAGATGATTTTGTTATATTAAAAGACGCTTTGGCAAAATTAAAACTTAACGACCCGGCTTTAACTTATGAGCCAGAAACAAAAGAGGCATTAGGAAGGGGATTTATGCTTGGATTTTTAGGAACCCTGCATGTTGAAATTGTGGCAGAACGGCTTCGTCGGGAATTTAATTTAAATTTGGTAATTTCAACGCCGTCTGTTGTGTTTAAAATTATAGACACGAAAGGAGAAGAAAAATTTATTTATTCGGCTTCGGATTGGCCGGATGTTTCTAAAATAAAAGAAACGCAAGAGCCATGGGTTTTATTAGAAATAATAACTCCATCTATTTATTTAGGAAAATTAATGGAAATTTTAAAAAATCTTAACGGAGTTTATACTAATACTCAATATCTTTCAGCGGAAAGAGCTATTATAATTTATGAAGTTCCTTTAAGGGGAGTGATTACCGGGCTTTATGATAAAATAAAAAGCGTAAGTCAGGGGTATGCGTCAATGAATTATAAAATATCGGGATTAAAGCCGGGCAAATTAGTAAAAATGGAAATTTGGATTGCCGGACAAAAAGAAGAGGCATTATCTAAAATTGTTTCCGAAAACGAGGCGTATAGAGAAGGCAAGTTTGTTGTTGAGAAATTAAAAGAAGTTTTAGAGCCAGAACAATTTTCTGTTGCTCTGCAGGCAGTTATTTCTGGAAAAGTTTTAGCCAGAGAGACAATTAAGGCCCGCAGAAAAGATGTGACGGGATATTTATACGGAGGAGACATTACCAGAAAAAGAAAGCTTTTAGAAAAACAAAAAAAAGGCAAAAAACTGATGAAAGGCAAAGGCACGGTTCAGGTGCCAGCCAAAGCGTTTTTAGAGATATTCAAAAATCAATAACTTGATTATATCTGTTTTTATGGTAAGATAATTGAGTATATAAAATACACAGCGCTGTGGAGGAGTAGTACCTCGCCAGTCTCATAATTGCAGGCTTCCGTATAATCGAGGAGCGCATTGTGACCTTATGCGGTAACGCATAACGGAAAATTCCTTAAACTGCTGGAAAACCATGAAGTTTTTCTCGCTACAACACAATCTGAAAAGATAAATGTGAATGCTTAAAAAGAGAAAAAATTTGGCAATCAGCAGCCAAGCTTCGACAAGGTAGTCGGGGAAGGTTCAGAGACTATAATAGGAACCTCCTTTTTTATAAAAGGGGAGGATGGTATAGTCCATTCTCTTTGAAAACAAAGAGTATTAAAAGAAGCTGGAGGCCCTCGTGCAATTCGAGGCAGCGCAACATAATTAATATTTTAGAACCCACGGTATAATTATATAATTATATTAAATCGTGGGTTTTATGGCAGAATCAAACAAAAAAATAAAAGCTCTTAGCTTGCGTAAAAACGGCAAAAGCATTAAACAAATTGCAGAAAAATTAAAAGTTTCTAAAAGTACAGCGAGTTTGTGGTGTCGAGATGTCATGCTGACATCGAATCAAACAAAAAAATTACACGATAGAATGGTTTCATTAGGTTATATTGGTAGAACGAAGGGCGCGCGAGCAAACCATGATAGAAGAATAAAAAAGATTGAAGAGCAAAACAAGATGGGCATAGAAACAATTGGGAAATTATCGGAGAGAGAATTATTAATAGCGGCCGTAGCATTAAAATAGATTTTCTCTTCGAATAGGAATAAATAAGATTCATAGAAAAAGGGATGAGGACGTAAAAGATTATTGGTCAAAAATCACAAAAATCCCTAAAAATCAATTTACAAAAACAGTTTTTATTAAAGCTAAAAATAAAAAAGTTTATAAAATTTTTTTATCTCATTACGGAACATTAAATATAAGAATTAAAAAAGGTTCTGATATTTATTACCAAACTATGGGATTAATAGGGGGGCTAATTAACGGAATAAACTAGCTGGCGTAGCTCAGTGGTAGTAGCATGCGTTTCATAAGCGCAAGGTCACAGGTTCAATCCCTGTCGCCAGCACAATGCCGAAAATTTATAAAAATGCGGGCGTAGTCCAGCCCGGTTCAAGACGCCTCCCTGTCACGGAGGAGATCACGGGTTCAAATCCCGTCGCCCGCGCCATCAGTTTTAGTATCTAGTGATGCTGAGACCGCTAGATACCATCGCCAAGGCGCGTCAGATTGCAACCCTTAAAAGATTGCAATGTGGCCCGCGCTTAATACATTTTTACAAAAAAACAGACCAAAATTGGTTTGTTTTTTTGTGCTGTGTAGTTTGTTTTGCATACGGACATTTTGCACTCAAACTAAGATAGTCCGAGAGCTTGATTGGGAGTTTTACCGCCAAGCGAGCAATGTTTTGTGTCGTTGTAAAACATATTCCACAACCTTAATTTGTATTTTAATTCTTCTAAAGATTTAAATTCTAATTCGTCATAGAATTTCTGCTGGTCTGTGCGGTGGCTCCGTTCCACTCTGCCGTTCTGAGCGGGCTTGCCCGGATCAATCAGATAGTGAATGATTTCCATATTATTACACAAAACATCAAAATCATGCAGCCTTGGATTAAGCGGATCTTTTGACATGGCATATCCTAAATATCTATTTGTGAATATTGAACCGTTATCGGTTTTAATAGATTTGATTTTAAATGGAGCAATCGAAAGTAATTCGTTTACAAATTTAATCGCACTGCCATTGGAACAAAAAGGATAAATATTTAAATATCTCCATCTTGACGAACAATCAATAGCTGTAAATTGGTAGAATCTATCGCCATTCAGCCTGCCAGGCACCCATTTTACATCAATTTCGACCATTTCTCCGGGCATCCATTGTTTTACCTCGTAAGGAATACTTTCTTTTCTTGTCCGGTATTTTTTGGTTAATCCTTCGTTCTTGATTATCTTCTGTATTGTTTGGAAATGCACGCCGATTCCTTCATCCTGCAAATCCCACATAATTTTTAGTGCGCATTGTTTTTTATCTTTTCTTAATTCAATAATTTTTTCCTTGATCCGTATCGGCGTTTCATTCGGATTTGTTTTAGGCCTGCGTGATTTGTTTTCCAATCCCTCAATCCCGAACTTTCTGTAATTCGTAATCCAGTATTTCAGCGACCTTTCGGAGAAGGGGCAGACCTTGGACATATTCTTGATTGATATTTCCTTATCCAGTATCGGTTTTATCCATCTGAACTTCTCTTCTTTTGTTGATTTGGGCATAATTTTCATATGCCCTCAGCCTATCCGAAAAAGTGCAATATGTCTGTATACATTACCAGTTAGTTCAACAAGTAAGTGCAACACTCTGGTAAAATGAGTGTATGCAATACA
>JBBTVX010000010.1:47882-54129 GCA_038063015.1 Patescibacteria group bacterium | reverse complement strand
AGACAAAAGGTTTGTCTTGGCTCGAACCGGCTCGTGAGTTCGTAAAATCCTTAAACCAAGCCGCGAAATTGATTGGAGAGAATAATCTTTCCGAATTGCCAACATTTCTGAAAAACATCGGCTCGAACCATATTTTGCGAAACCGCCAATTCTTTTTTGCCCCGAAAATCCAATACAAATTAGTCGCCGAGCGAAGCGAGGCGAACCCCGCTTGCTTGCAATTTCCTACGTGGTGCTCTCAAGGAGAGTCGAACTCCTGTTACATGGTTGAGAACCATGTGTCCTAACCACTAGACGATGAGAGCTTTTAAATTTTACATTATACATATTCTAATATATTTTTTGTCGTTTGTCTATTTGCGCAGTAGCTCGTTTTTGTTTTAGATGGTAAAATAGAACAATGTTTATTAAAAAATTTTTAGAGAGTTATATTTATCCTGTTGCCACACTGTCTGGCGCTATTATTGGCGTTGGTTTTTTTTCTTTGCCGTATATTACTATGAAAGTCGGTATTTGGGTAATGCTGGCTTATTTTTTAGTTTTAGGAAGTTTAATTATTTTAATTCATTTAATGTACGGCGAGGTGGCTCTTAAAACCCCTGATTTTAAAAGGTTTCCCGGGTTTGTTAATTTTCATTTAGGAAAATGGTTTGGCCGATTTTCTTTGGTTTCTACTGTTTTAGGTTCTTTCGGAGTTTTATTGGTTTATTTAATTATCGGTAGCCAATTTTTATCCAGCATTTTCTTGCCTATTTTTGGCGGTAGTAAGCTTTTGTATGTTTTTATTTATTTTGCCTTAGCTTCTTTGATTATTTATTTTGGTATAAAAATAGTTTCTAAAGTTGAGCTGGGAGTACTGGTTTTTTTATTATCAGTTTTAGTTTTAATATTTATAAAGGGTTTTTCACAAATAAAAATTGACAATCTTTTTATTGAAAATATAGATTTTGGAATTAAAGATTTATTTTTACCCTATGGCGCAATTATATTTTCTTTGTGGGGGACTGGCATGATTCCAGAAGCGGAAGAAATGTTAAACAAAAACCTGTTTGCCCGACAAGCAGGTAAAAAATTGATAAAAAAAATAATTATAATTGCTATTTTAATTCCAACTGCAATCTATCTCTTTTTTATTTTTTTAGTTTTAGGTATTTCGGGCAGCAATGTGACAGAATCGGCCTTGGCGGGGTTGAAAAGTTTTTTGGGAAATGGGTTGGGTTCTTTAGGGGTTTTAGTCGGAGTTGCCACAACATTTGTGGGATTTATTACATTGGGGCTCACCTTAAAAAAAATGCTAATTTATGATTTAAAAATTAAAAGTTTTCATTCGTGGGTAATTGTTTGTTTTGCGCCGTTAATTCTTTTTCTGCTCGGATTGAATTCTTTTATTGGTTTAATTTCTTTTATTGGGGGAGTTTTGCTTGGCATTGATGGAATTTTAATATTGTTAATGTATAAAAAAATTAGAGGCAAAAATTTGTTGATTTATCCTTTGTCATTAATTTTTATATTTGGTATCATTTATGAATTAGTATATTTTTTTAAATAAACGAATAAAATGAGTTTAATTTTTTACGTAGTTGCTTTTTTAATTTCCATTTTTATTTTAGCTTGGCTAAGTTCTCATTTAATTAAAGCATTGGTTTCTCTTGCCAAATATCTTGGCTGGCGAGAATTTATTATCGCTTTTTTTATAATGGCTATTGCCGGTTCTTTGCCAAATTTGTTTGTTGATATCGGCGCCGCTTTGCGCGGTTTCCCTCAGCTGGCTTTCGGCGATATTTTAGGGGGAAACTTAGTTGACTTAACATTAGTCATGGCATTGGCCATATTGATGAGCAAGGGTTTTGTTCCGGCTGAAAGCAAAATGGTGCAGCAAAGCGCGATGTTCACAGCGGTAATCGCGACAATGCCTTTGTTTTTAATTTTAGACGGAAAATTGGGCAGGATGGACGGGTTAATATTGATATCGGCCTTTTTTGTTTATGCGTTTTGGCTTTTTTCAAAAGGAGACAGATTTAAAAAAATATACAGGGGCCAGCGCCGGCAGCCAGTAGAGGGGTTTTCTAAATTTTTATGGGATTTAATAAAAATAATTATTTTTTTAATTATTCTTTTGACAGCCTCTCAGATTATTATAAATTCCGCCCAATATTTTTCCAATAAATTAGGCGTTTCCATTTCTTTGGTTGGCCTTTTAATAATTGGTTTGGGAAATTGTTTTCCAGAGGCATATTTTTCTATTCTTTCAGCCAGAAAAGGAGAAAGTTATATGATTTTAGGCGATTTGATGGGCTCTATAATTTCTTGCGCGACTTTAGTTTTGGGCATCGT
The DNA here is from genome assembly GCA_038063015.1 of Patescibacteria group bacterium. GTDB lineage: Bacteria > Patescibacteriota > Minisyncoccia > Minisyncoccales > Staskawiczbacteraceae > JACPYG01. Next base: position 51,795 of record JBBTVX010000010.1, on the reverse strand, counting down.
AGCTGTAATTGCTCCTTTTGAAATAAATGATTTTTCTCCTTTTGTCATTGCCAGAATATTTTTGATAATAGCTTTAGCGATTTTTCTTATTGCCATTAGAACGGGCGAAAAGCTGACAAAAAAAGAAGCGCTTATTTTGCTTTTTATATATGTTGTATTTCTTTTGACAGAAATTTTTTTACCTACAGTTAAATGGATACTATAAATATACTTTTAACGATAATAATTATTATTTTAACGATAGCTGTTTTTTTGTTGCTTAAAAAAAAGACGGAAAAAAAAGACAGCGACTCTTTGCTTATGTTGCAACAGCAGATAAATCAAATTGTCCAGGTTTTGGATTCCAAATTATCTGAATCAAATAAATCATTACAGCATCAATTTTCGCAATCAGCAAATATTATAAGAGATGTTACGGAAAAATTAACCAGATTAGACGAAACAAATAAGCAAGTTGTAGGATTTGCAGACCAGCTTCAAGGATTACAAGACATTTTAAAAAACCCAAAACAAAGGGGAGTGTTGGGCGAATATTACCTGGAAACCGTGCTAAAAAATGTTTTACCTCCAAGTTCTTATCAAATGCAGTATAGTTTTTCTAACGGAGAGATAGTTGACGCGGTTGTGTTTATAGATAAAAGAATAATTCCCATTGATTCAAAGTTTTCTTTGGAAAACTATAATAGAATTTTAGAAACTAGGGACCCAAACGAAAAAAAGCGGTTTGAGACAGCTTTTGTTAATGATTTAAAATTAAGAATTGACGAGACGTCAAAATATGTAAGGCCGGAAGAAAAAACAATGGATTTTGCCTTTATGTTTATACCCTCTGAGGCGGTTTATTACGATTTGCTAATAAATAAGGTTGGGGCCATCACAGAAGACACTAATAATTTAATTTACTACGCGGGCAAGAAAAAAGTTATGATTGTTTCTCCCACATCGTTTTTAGCTTATTTGCAGACGGTCTTACAGGGGTTAAGAAATCAGAAAATTTCAGAGCAGGCGCAAACAATAATTAAAGAAGTTGAAAGATTGGGCAAGCATTTATTCACCTATTCGGAACATATGAAACGGCTCGGCCAGCACCTAGACACAACCGTAAGCAGTTATAACAAAGCCGGAAAAGAGCTTGAAAAAATAGATAAAGACGTGGTAAAAATCACAGCAGGGGAATCTAAGATTGAAATTAATGACATAGAAAGACCCAGTCTTGACGAATAAGATAGTTTTTGCTAAACTATAAAATTATGCTTGCAGTAATAAAAACCGGGGGGAAACAATATCTTGTTCAGCCCGGCGATAAAATAAAAGTGGAAAAATTAGATAAAAAAGAGGGAGCTGAAATTAGCTTTTCCGAAGTTTTATTGGTAGAAAAAAACAAAAAAATAGAAATAGGAAATCCAAAAGTAAAAGAGGCAAAAGTGGAGGCAAAAATTTTAAAGCACGGAAAAGGAGATAAATTGATTATTTTTAAATACAAAGCTAAAAAAAGATACAAAAGAAAAATCGGCCATAGGCAGCCCTATACAGAAATAGAAATCACAGGAATAAAAAATTAAAACCCGTTTAAACGGGTTTTAATTTTTTTATTTCCTCGGCGGTATTGAAGGTTGCAGTTCAAATGATATAATGGTGATATAGTTAATATAATGTATTTTTATGCTTAAAATTTTTTATAAAACGGCTATAATCATTTTTTCCTGTCTTTTATTTTTTTTGGCTTTTGAGATAGGGGCGCAAAATGCGTCTAATTTAGGGATTTTAGATGAGGCGCAGCTTAAAATAAATTCCGTAGAAGTGAATAAATTTTTTGGAGGCAGTGTTTATGTAAGAGGGGAATCGTTGCCTAATATGACAGTATTTCTTAGCGTTAAAGACGAAAAGGATACATTTACATATTCAATAAAAATAAATTCCGATAATCAAGGCAATTGGCTTGCTAAGTTCAGCCAGCCGTTAAAGAGCGGTAAATATTATATTGAAGCGATTGCTCAAGATAAAAATAGTTTTTCAAGCTTGCCAGTCAGGTCAGAATTAATAGACATCAAGGGGCCATTTGCTCTTATAATCGGTATTTTTTCATTTTTAGTGATTATTTTATTAATTGGTTTTGTCGGCGGGTGGTACGGTAGCAAATTAGCGGAAATTAAACGTTATAGGCGGATTTTAATTTCCCAACGCGACATAATTGCATCTTATAATATTCTTAAAAACGATGTAGATAAAGCGTTAAAAAATTTAAGCAGCGAAAAAATAAAGGAAGGAAAAATTAACGAAACAAAATTTTTCTTAAAACGAATCAGCGAGAACCTTGAAAAAATGAATAAATATGTTGTCAAAGGAGTTAATATAATAAGTAAATATGATATAATAAATAAAATAAACAATATATTAAAATTAAAATCTTAAGCGAATATGAAAATTTTAATCGTTGAAGACGAAAAAGAAATATCTTGGGTATGGAAAGAAGAGCTTAAAACTAAAAATCATAAAATTAAAATTGCCGAAGATGGAGAAGAGGCGCTAAAATTAGCAAAAAGTTTTTGTCCCGATATAATTCTTCTTGATATACTTTTACCCAAAAAAAGCGGTTTAGATGTTTTGAAAGAATTAAAAACTGATGCAGATTTAAAAAATGTGCCAGTTGTCGTTCTTTCAAATTTAGCAGACGATGAAGACATAAAGATGGCGCTTATATCTGGCGCAGTAGATTATTTTGTAAAAACACAGCACTCTATTTATGAGGTAATAGAAAAAATTCAGAAATATATAGTAAAATTGAAAAAATAAAATGCTGCTGACAGACAGAAAAAGAGGTTTCGGTTTAATTGACTTTTTGATTATCGGAGCCGTGATAGGCATTTTAGTTTTTATTGTAATTTCAAATATTATTGCGCGCGCTTATTAAATAAAAAAAATATTATGCAACAAGTAGATAAAAGAACATTTATTATCGCGGTAATGATTGTAGTCATTGCCCTGCCGATCATCATTTTAACTTTTCGCAAGAGTTTTTTTCCAATAATAGCTTCCATAGGACAAAAATTGAATTCAGCATCTTTGATAAATAGCGGCACAGGAATCCCCGTGCAATTATTGCCAGAAAAAATACGCGAATCCATTGGAAAGTAATTAAAAATGAGTCAAAATTTCATAAAAACAATTGTTTTAAATAAAACAAAAGCCGTTATTGGGTTTAGTTTATTTTTAACAATTTTTTTGACTGCGGCCGCTGTTTTCGGCGGTTTTTTTGTTGATATTCCGAAAGTCTTCGCGGAGCCGGTCACTATTGTGGCGTTTGAACCAGATGAATTGGAGGGAGATGAAGAAACCTTTGATGCGACAACAAACGACGCAAACTTAAACACATCTACTTTATCCAGAGGAACGGGAATAACTCCTTGGCCCTTAGACCATGGTTTTTCAGCCAGGGATTTTACGGATGATGGAATTAAGGCTGATGCCATAAGCAACAATGAGTATTTCCAAACAGCAATCAGCGCAAAAGATAATTACAAAACGTCGTTGAGTTCTATAAATTTTAATCTTAGAAGAAGCTCTACCGGTCCGAATACTTATCAATGGCAATACAGCTTAGACGGTTTTGCCACCGCAGGAATTGACGTGGGAGCGGAAGGGTCTCTTGATAACAGAGGTGGTAATGGCTTGGCAATGCCGCAAATTGATTTGTCCGGAGTGGCAGACTTGCAAAATGCAGCCGCCGGAGCCACGATTACTTTAAGACTATATGCCTGGGGTGCGTCAAATACTAATGGCACTTTTTCAATTGGCAGGCTTGCAGGCGATGATTTAGTGTTTGGGGGAAATGTAGATTTAATAACCCATATTCTGACATATACCTCCGGAGTCAACGGCTCCATTATTGGAATTTCGCCGCAAACAGTAAATC
>JBBTVX010000010.1:0-47782 GCA_038063015.1 Patescibacteria group bacterium | reverse complement strand
ACCGACGCCAATGTAACAGCGGACATTTCCGTTACGGCTAATTTCGCAATTGATACCCACACTCTGACCTATACCTCCGGAGTCAACGGCTCCATTATTGGAATTTCGCCGCAAACAGTAAATCACGGAGACAGTGGCGCAGAAGTAATGGCAACGCCGAATACCGGTTATCATTTTGTGAATTGGAGCGACAATTCAATAGCCAATCCGAGAACCGACGCCAATGTAACAGCGGACATTTCCGTTACGGCTAATTTCGCAATTGATAATACAGGCGGAGCTGGCGGAGGCGGAGGAGGTGGCGGAGGCGGAGGTCCTGCGCCAGAGCCAGCTTTAACAATTTCAGAACTTCAATTTCCTGATATTATAACGGATACTCTAACACTTATCTGGACTACAAACTTTCCCAGTAGCAGTTACATAATTTATTCAATTGAAGGTGAGAAGCATTCTTTGGACATGGCAGACAATAAAGGAAGTCCGCCAAGATATGGTTATACTAATGCAACCGTTGAAACAGACACAGAGTTAAAAGTTATTTCTCACTCGGCAACTATTACAGGGTTGAATCCAAATGTAATTTATTATTTCAGAACAGTTTCTAGAGGTTCTTTAGCAATTAGCGGAGAGTATAAGACAACTACTCCGCCACCAGCGGAAGCTCAGGTTACAGAACAAATAATAAAAACCGAAGAGAATATTAATCCGGTTAATCCAATCAATTCTGTTCAGTCAGAACAACCTGTTCAATCAGAGCAAACATTAGAAATTGAATCAATTAGTTTGCCGGCAACTTCAATTGAAGCAACAAATCCCGCAGAAATTGAAAACCAACCAATAGCGGTGAACCAAATCGCGAGCAAACCGAATCCATTTGTGGCCGGATCGCAAGCGATTTTAGGCAATATATTTGGTTCAAAAATATTTATTTTCGTTATTATAATTGCGGCGATTATCGCGCTTGTTTTATATTTGTGGCGTTATTGGATTCGGAGTTGATGAATAAAGACATTAATTGGCTTTTAAAAGAAAAGTACCCCGCAAAATTCGTTGAGGCTCATTGCGGGGCAAATTATTTTACAAAAGAAATTAAAAAAGATATAAGCCGGCTGAAAGCAGGGGAGCCTTTAGATTATGTAATCGGATTTACCGAGTTTTTAGGCTGTAAAATTGATTTATCAAAAAAGCCCTTGATTCCAAGGCAAGAAACCGAATTTTGGACAGAAAAGGCGATTGAAGAAATAAGTCAATTGCAAAATTTACGAATTTTGGATATATTTGCAGGGTCGGGGTGCATTGGGATAGCGGTTTTAAAATATTGTCCAAACTTATTGTGCGACTTTTCGGATATTGATAAGAAAAATTTAAAGCAAATAAAAATTAATTTAAAACTGAATAAAATTAAATTAACCAGATATAAAATAATTCATTCTGATATTTTTAAAAACATAGACGGTGTTTATGATTATATTTTTGCCAATCCGCCGTATATTGCAGCGACCCTGCGGAATCGAATCCAGAAATCGGTTTTAAAATTTGAGCCCAAGATGGCCCTATTTGGGGGCAAAGATGGCCTTTTTTATATCAGGAAATTTTTGAAGGAAGCAAAAAATCACTTGAATAAAAATGGGAAGATTTATATGGAGTTTGATTATATTCAGAAAAGAGAAATTGAAAGATTGTTAAAAAAATTTAGTTATAAAAATTATAAATTTAATAAAGACCAATATAATAAATGGCGCTGGGTGGAGATAAATTAATTATTCGTTAGCTTTTTTATCTAAGATATTGTAATATAATTTATCGTCATTGTTCTTTGACTTAATCAGTAGGGAGGCCGATATGACTGATCAAAATTTTAAACAAAAATTTTGCGGTGATTTAGGCGTGTTCTACGAAGGTTTGGCCGTAGCGCAAGTAAATGGTGAGTGGTATCACATTTTAGAAAACGGCGCGCCGGCTTATCCTGAGCGCTATCAAATGGCTGAATATTTTCAGCAGGGATTAGCCTGGGTTAAAAAAGAAGGAAAATGGATTAGGATAAATAACCAAGGCAAAGAAGCAAAAAATATAGCCCCTTCTGTGGATTAGCGGGGGTTTTTTATTGCTTAGCGGTATTGGGGAGCCGGATTTTTCAATAGTTTTAATAGTTGCCTTATTGATAATTCTTTGATAATGTTTAATAATAACGATAAAAAAAGCAATTAAGATAGAAACAAATCCAGCGCGGTGAACTATAATTAAAAAAATTAGTAAAATATAAAAATGATTAAGATTAAAATCAAAAAAAGGTGGATTATTGCAATAGCTATCATTTTAATAGCAGCTGGTTATTTTGGTTTTAACTCATTATTTAAAAGTAAAATTGACGGCTATATTACTGAAAGGGTTAGTAGGGGAGAGGTTTTACAGGAGGTTTCAGAAACAGGAAGCGTTAGGGCAACAGACAATATAAGCATTAGTTTTAAAAGTTCAGGAAGAATTGAAAGCATAAATGTTAACGTCGGAGACAATGTTAAACCGGGAGATATTTTGGCAAAGATGGAAACAAACCAGCTTTTAACACAGCTTAAAGACGCAAAAGCCGCCTTAGTTGTTGCTAATAGCCAGCAAGATAAATTATTAAACGGTTCCACTCTTGAAGATATAAAAATTACCGAAGACGCGAGAAATTCCGCCCAGCAGGATTTAAATAATGAATACGGGGACTCTTTGGCTTCGTTAAATGACGCCTATATTAAAATTTATAACAGCCTTGCCGCGGCAAATTTAATTAATAACAGTTATTTTTCTATCAGCGACCAACAGGGCATTAAGGTTCAAGACAGTAAAAACGAAATGAATAAAAGCATAATAGATATGAAATTATATTTAGATAGGGCTGGGGCAAGTTCTGACCAAAACGATATTGCCATAGCTTTATCGCAGACAGTAATTGATTTAAATAACGCGGCCGATTCTTTAAAAATTATACGCGATATGTGCGACGAGGGGATATATTATTACAAGGTTTCTTCCGCTGATAAGTCTTCTATAGATACGCAGAGGGGCCATATTAATACTGCGCTTACCAATATTATCGGTTTTCAGCAGACAATCAATTCATACAAAATAGCTCTTCAGAAAGCGGAAAACCAATTAGTCCTCAAAAAAGCGCCGGCGCGACAGGAAGACGTTAATTTGTATAAAGCTCAGGTTTTGCAGGCTCAGATAAAAATCGACCTTTTAGAACAGCAAATTTCAGACAATTATCTAAGAAGTCCGATTAATGGCAAAATTACTAAAATCAGCAACGACCCAGGCGAAGTTGTCTCGGCTAACAGTTCGGTAATATCTTTGCTTTCCACAAATCCATTTCAAATAAAAGCAGATATTTATGAGCAGGATATAGTTAATGTAAAAATAGACAGTTCGGTAAAAATTAATTTAATTGCTTTTCCCAAAGATACCCTTTTAGGGAAAGTAGTTTTAATTGACCCGGCGGAAAAAATAATTGATAACGTTGTTTATTACGAAACGACCATTGATTTTCCAAATCAAATAGAAGGCATAAAATCCGGAATGACGGCCGATATAGTTATTGAAACAAATAAAAAAGACAGTGTTTTAATAATTCCCAAAAACGCAGTGGAAAAAATAAATGGCAAGGATTTGGCGCAGATTATAAAAGAGAAAAAAATTGAAAGCCGCGAGATTATAACAGGACTTGAAGGCAATTATTATTATGAAGTTGTTTCCGGATTAAGCGAAGGAGAAGAAGTTATTATTGGCAAAAAATGAAACTATACATTTATGGAAGAACCGTTGATAAAATTAGAAAATGTTTGGAAAAAATATAAACTAGCGAAGGACGGAGAATTGTCAATTTTAAAAGGAATAAACTTGGAGATAATTTTAGGCTCTTTTGTCACTATAATGGGTCCTTCTGGTTCAGGAAAATCAACATTGATGTATCTTTTGGGCCTATTAGATATGCCGTCTGAAGGAAAAATATATTTAGAAGGTCAAGATATTTCAAAACTTTCTGAAGACAAACTGGCGGAAGTAAGAGGCAAGAAAATTGGCTTTATCTTTCAGCAATTTAATCTTTTGCAAAACTTAACAGCTTTGGAAAATGTTATGCTGCCAATGATTTTTCAAGGAGTGCCAGAAACGCATAGAAGAGATAGGGCAAAAACTTTTTTAGATTCGGTTGATTTGGAGCACAGGATTACTCATAAGCCAACGGAAATGTCCGGCGGCGAACAACAGAGAATTGCCATTGCCAGGTCATTAGTTAACAATCCAGAAATTATAATCGCCGATGAACCCACGGGTAATTTGGATTCTACCACCGGAAAAACCGTTATGGAAATTTTAACAAAATTGCATAAAGAACAGAAAAAAACAATTATTGTTGTTACGCATGACCCAAACATTGCAAGTTATAGCCAAAATATAATTCATATACAAGATGGACAGATTATTGCAAACCATTTTAAAGACCCAGAAGTTTTGTGGGCAAAAGAAAAAGTTTAAAAAATGTTTAAAATCAATATAGACAATCTTAAAGAATATTTTAAAATAGCTCTTAAGAGCCTCGTGACAAGAAAAATCAGGTCTTGGCTTACGATTATTGGCATTGTTATTGGTGTGTTTTTGATTGTTTCTCTGCTTTCTTTAAGCGAAGGGCTGAAAGGCGCTGTTTTGCAACAATTGGGCAAGATGGGCAAGGATTTGATTACAATATTGCCTGGCGACGCAAGTAATATAATTGCATCTCTTGCCGGAGAAAAACTTTCAGAAGACGACATAAAAACAATGCAAAAAACCAAAGGCGTGGATGTTGTGGTTTCAATAAATCACACTTCAATTACCGCCAGGCATAAAAATGAAAAAAAGACAGTTATGATATATGGCAATGACTGGAGAAACGCTATGGATGTTTATAAAAACGATCTTGGCTGGTCTGTAAATCATGGCAGGTGGCCCATACCCGGCAAAAATGAGGTTATTATTGGGAGCATAGTAGCTGATGAAATGTTTCCTGGAATAAAAACAGGTTCAGAATTAGTGATGAAGGGCAGGAAGTTTGAAGTGGTTGGCATTTTGAATTCTGTAGGGGAAAAACAAGACGACTCAATGGTTGGAATTGATTTGAATATTTTTAAGCTGCTTACCGGAGAAAGGGAGGGGGCAAGAATGGCCTTCGTAAAAATAAAAGCCGGTTATTCGGCGGAAAATGTTGTTGATAATTTGAAAAAAGAGCTTGAGGATAACAGAAAAAGAAGAGTAGGCGAAGGAGAGAGCGATTCTTCTTACACTATTTTAACCTCAGAAAAAATAACTGCTCTTGTTGGCAATATAATGGGGGTGATACAAGCGATTATTATAGGTTTTGCTTCTATTGCTATAATTGTGGGAGGTATTGGCATTATGAACACAATGTATACTTCGGTTAGCGAAAGAATTAAAGAAATAGGAATTATGAAGGCGATAGGAGCTAAAAATAAAACTATTACAACTATATTTTTAATTGAATCGGGTATTTTTGGAATGTTGGGAGGCATAGGCGGAACATTATTAGGATTGATATTCGCTAAATCCATAGAGATTTATTTTCAAATTCATCCCCTTTTTTATCTAAAAGCCGACGTGGGCCCGGGTTTGATTTTGTTTAGTATTACATTCTCATTTTTGGTTGGTTGCGCATCTGGATTTTTTCCAGCCAAGGTCGCGGCAAAGTTAAAGCCAGTTGACGCTTTGAGGTATGAATAGTAAAATTAAGTAATTTTAAAAAATATGAAAAATAAAAAATTAAATTTATTGCAATGCGGGCAAGTGTCAAGACTGCTTTTGGTTCTGGGAATAGTTGTTTTTGTTGCGGTAATAATTGTTTTTATAGTTATGAAAGCGACAACTGCCCCGCCAAAACCCATAATAGAAGAGCCGACAGGCCATAAGGCGGTATACGAGACGCTTTTGGGAGATATAAAATTTACATTTCAGGAAGCCAGAGATGCGGGAAAAATTTTAGCCGGTTCCAAGTCCAGATATCCTGATTGGCAGAAAGATTTAGTTACTACGGAAAAGTTTATAATTGTTACGGTAGGGGCTCAAAATAAAGGAAAGGAAAATATACCCGAAAGAGTTTGGGACATTGGCAATATAATTGATTCAGAAGGAAGAAATTATGTGCCCCTGGAGCAAATAGCAAATTCTTGGCAGCCGGACCCAAATCTTTGCAGCGATTTGTTAAAACCTGAATTTGCGGCTCTTCCTTGCGTAAAAATATACGAAGTATCAAGAATTTCCACTGGTTTGAAAATAGTCGTTTCGGCTTTCAAAAAACAAAACGGCGAAAATTATTTTTCAGACGAAAAAAATAGAGAAACAGCGCTTATTGACCTAATAGTAACTCAATAAAATTATGACAGATGAAAAAAAAGAGATAAAACAGCCTTCTGGCGAAAGTTTATCTCCTGAGCAAAAAATAGAATTTTTTCAAGAAGGAGGAAAAATGGTGGAAAAAAAGATCACGACAAAAGAAGAAACTATTACGAAAGAGGCATTGAAAAGAGAAATAGACACAATAGAGTTAAACGATGAATTAAAATCAGAGGCTGCGGAAAAAGCAAAAAAAATTCAAACTTTGGGCGAAGAAGAAAAAATTGAACATTTATTAGAGATTGTCAAAACTCAAGGCATAACTTTTGCGATAAAAGTTGCAAAACAAATGAATGACCCCTATGTTTTAGACACTTTTCATGATATATTAGTTAAGGAGTGGGCGAGTTATAAAAAATTTTTAAAATAGCGTATGTTTATATTATATTGGTTAGTTTTAATTCTTTTTTTAATTTTATTTGGCTTTGTTATCGTTCTTCGTTTTGAAATAAGAAAAAAAAGCGCTCTTTTTGGCGGACTGGAAACAGTTCTTTTTTTAGTTATGATGCCCAAAAACGATTTAAAGAAAGACGACTTAATGCAAAAAGAAGAAAAGGTTTTAATTTCTCAAATGGAACAGGTTTTCGCCAATTTTTTGTATTTAAAAAAAACAAAAATATTTGGAGAGTCGCCATCCGTGGCTTTTGAAATTGCTTCGCAAATAGGTGGCTCAGATATTTCTTTTTATGTCTGCGTTCCAAAATATCTAGATACTGCTTTTGAAAAATACGTGCAGGGCGTATATCCAAGGGCAATTGTGGAAAAAGTTCCTCAAGATTATACTATTTTTGAACCGCAGGGAGTAACAGCCGGAGCTTATCTAAAATTAAAAGAAAATCCTTTGTTTCCAATCAGCACTTATCAAAATTTAGAAAAAGACCCGCTTTCAACTATTACAAATAATTTAAGCAAAATTTCAGTTAATGAAGGAGCCGCAGTCCAAATAATAATCAGGCCTTTGACAGGGTTTAATTTGAGACAAAAAGGGGAAAAGGCTTTAACAAAAATTAGGGAGGGAAAATCAGCTAGAGTTGCTGTGGCCGAAGTTTTTCAGCATGGTTTTTTTAAAATTATGGAAGAAATATTTAAAGGTCCCGAAGGGTCAAAAGAAAAAGGGAAAGAAATAGATGGTTTAAAAAACAAACAGCAGGGGATTGACCAAAAAGATTACGACGCTATTCAAAGTAAAATTCAAAAACAGCCGTTTGAAACAAATATAAGAATTATTGCTTCTGCAAAAACCGGAGCCAGAGCCGAGGAAATTTTAGGGCATTTACAAAGCGCTTTTTCGCAATTTTCTTTATCGGCAATAAATAGTTTAGAACCTAAAAATGTATATAAAGGGGAATTGAAAAAAATGATTTATGATTTTAGTTTTAGAAATTTTAATTCAAAACAATCCAATATCTTAAACTTAGAAGAATTGTCCAGTATCTATCATTTCCCGACGGATTTTATTGAGACCCCATATATTAAAGCCGCAAAATCAGGAAACGTGGCTCCGCCATCTAATTTGCCGGAATCAGGCGTTAATTTAATTGGCAAGGTTATATTTAGAGATGAGGAAAAGAAAGTTTATTTTGCTTCAAGAGAGGATAGAAGAAGACATTTTTACATTATTGGTCAAACTGGCGTTGGTAAAACCACTTTATTAAAAGAAATGATAAGGCAGGATATTGAAAATGGCGAGGGCGTGGCTGTTGTGGACCCTCATGGCGAATTAGTTGACGACATCTTATCATATATACCAAAAGAAAGAGTTGACGATGTGGTTTTGTTTGAGCCGTTTGATTTAGAGAGGCCGGCCGGTTTAAACATGCTTGAATATGATACACCGGAACAAAAAGATTTTGCCGTGCAGGAAATGATAGCTATTTTTTATAAACTATTTCCGCCAGAAATAATAGGCCCGATGTTTGAGCATTATATGAGAAATGCAATGCTGGCCTTGATGTCAGACAAAGACAACCCTGGCACTTTGGTTGAAATTCCAAAAATGTTTACCGACCCAGCATTTTTACAGGAAAGATTGGCTAAAGTTACAGACCCCATTGTTAGGAATTTTTGGTTAAAAGAGTGGGCGCAGATAACAGGCAATACCAGGTCTGATATGTTGGGCTATGTTGTTTCTAAAGTTGGCAGGTTTATTGAAAACGAAATGATGAGAAATATTATTGGACAATCGCATTCCGGGTTTGATTTGGCAAAAATAATGGATGAAGGAAAAATATTCTTAGCTAATTTGTCAAAAGGTTTAACGGGCGAGGTGAATAGTTCTTTATTGGGTTTGATTTTAGTTTCTAAAATACAAATGGCCGCGATGAAAAGAGCCAGAATTTCAGAAGAGCAAAGAAAAGATTTTTATTTGTATGTTGACGAATTTCAAAATTTTACAACAGACAGCATTGCCACAATTTTATCCGAAGCTAGAAAATATAAGTTAAATTTAATAATAGCCCACCAGTATATTCCTCAGCTTACCGACCAAATCAAAAATGCTGTTTTTGGAAACGTCGGCACAATTGGATCTTATCGCATTGGCGCAGAAGACGCTGAATTTTTAGAAAAGCAATTTGAGCCGGGATTTTCAAGATTTGATTTGGTAAATCTTGATAATTTTACTTTAATAATGAAAATGATGATAAACAACAAAACATCAACTCCATTTAAGATGGAAGTGGCAAAGCCCGCAAAGGGCAATCCGGAAATTGTAGAGCCAATTAAAAAAATTTCAAAATTAAAATACTCAAAACCCAAAGCCATAGTTGAACAGGAAATTAGCCAAAGATCATTTGTCGAATCGCCTCCGATTTCACAAGCGCCGCCGATGCAGCCGCCAATAAAATAAATAAAATAATTATACTCGCTTTACATATTGGCCGGTTTCGGTGTTTATTTCAATTATGTCTCCTTCTTCTAAAAAGAGAGGAACTTGCACTTCGGCGCCGGATTCTAATATGGCCGATTTCGTTCCCCCTTGAGCTCTATCGCCTTTAATTCCCGGAGGGGAATTTTTGATTTTAAGCTGGACTTTAATTGGGGCAGAGATATTAATTATTTTTTCATTAAAAAGTATGCCCTCAACAAGAGAATTGGGCTTAAAAAATTTAGCTTGTTTGCCTATTTGGTCTTCGGTAAAAGAAAAACGATTTGAAGGGTCGTTTTCGTCGCAAAAGAAATATTGGCCTTTGTTAGAATACAAAAATTTAATGTTTTTCTTTTCTAATTCTGCCTCGCTAAAAACATCTCCTTGCTGGAAGTTTTTTTCTTTTACGGTGCCATTAATGAGGTTTTTAATTTTACTTTGGATAACCGGCCTTCTTTGGGCCATTTTTAAAAGCTGGGCCTCTAAAACCTCCCATGGCTGATTTTCATAAATAAATCTTACTCCTTTTTTTAAATCTGTATGTGTAAGCATATTTAATCGCTCGGCAATCAAATTTTTCTCGGCAAGGGGATTTTGCCCCGCCTTGGCGGGGCAAGCCTGCCCTCGCGCTCGAAAAATTTATTGCCTCGTTTTTAGCTATTATTCAATTTTTTTCCACTCAATGGTGTTTTCCTTGTCCGCGAATTCCAGCCATTCGCCGTATTTTGAAATTACAAACCATTTTTTCTTTGTTTCTGACCAAATCATCGGGTCTCCTTTATAGAATGGTTTTTTTATTATTTCTTTTGGTTTTAGGCGGTCTAACTCCAGCCATTTTTTAAAAACCGTTTCAATAGCGTAATCTAATTTTCTGGTATTTGCCCATTGGGCAACCTTATTGATTGCTTCCTTGGCTTTTTCAATTGACCCGGCTAAATCTAAAAGTTGTTTAGCCGGCTTTGTAAATCTGGAATATATTATCTTTCTTTTTTTAGCATTTTCTTTTAATTCTTGCAAGGATAATCCCTTGGATTCAAAGTATTTGGCTATTATTTGCCTTATGGCAGTTTCTTCTTTTAATTTTTCAAATTCCTTAATTTTTTCGGTTTTAATATATTCTTCAATTTTTTTAGCGTTTTTGTCGCCGATTATTTTAGGAACCTTAAATATCTGCCAATCCTTTTCCTGCCTGTCGGCAGGCAGGTCTTTATAAATTTCTGAAACATCGGTTTTTAAATTTTCCAGATGCGCGGCCGCTTTTTTGTAAGGCAAAATATGAAAAGCGCTGTCGCCCTTAATTTCCAGGAGTTGAGCCATCTCCCTAAAAATTTTTGCAATTTCTTTATTCATACACTCAATTTTATCATAGTTAAAAATCTGTTTCACTATTGACAAGGTTGTAGTTATACGTTATAGTAAAAATACAATAAAACAGTTCTTTTATATCTAAAAATGCTTGCATTTTGCCATGCCAGAAAGATATTTGAAAAACAGATAATTTTCTGGTGTGGCAAAGAAGCCACGGAAACGCCGATGAAGTCTTTCTCGCTTGTTGTGGGGAGGATAAAAGTCGGCAAAACAGAAAGGTTGGTGCGTCATGAGTAAAGCCGTATCGCGCGGTCAAGCTCTCGAAGTGTCGGGTCGGGTTGCAACCCAAATTGATTGGGATCAGCTCGACGGTCAGAAGCTTCAGGACGAGGTGATTAGTCTGTCGCCGGAGGAATTCGGCCGCAGGTGCACGGCGTTCTTGAAGGCTGGAGCCAGGTTCAGTTTTGGCGGCCTCAAGGTCGCTTGCGCCCCGTTCGATCCCGCCAAGTTCATCAACAAGGACTGGGCGTTCTGGAAGGGGCCGAAAGACGGCGACGGATTGAAAGGCGAAGAGGAACGCGATAAGGCGTCCTTGGCTCTCACGGAAGTGGATTTCGAGAAGGTGGATCTTCTTATTTGCATGGAGCAGGGCGAAAGCTCGATCACTGGCGAGGAGAAGCTCATCCGTCTCCGGCTCGGCCGTCCGATCTACGGAGCAACCCAGTTCATGGGTCTCTGGCAGGATTACCAGCAGAACAATGCTCAGAGCGTGCTCGAAAAGCTGTACCAGCAGAAGGGTGTTACATACGTCGATTTCTTCGGCGACATTCTTCGGTTTCCGAACGGCCACCGCAGCGTGCTGTGCCTCTACCGTTTCGGTGTTGGTTCGTGGAACTGGTACTACTGCTGGCTCGTCAATGATTGGAGCGATCACTACTTCACCGCGGTCGCCCGGCAAGTATCTTCGTAAGTCCTTTGCGCTTGAGCTTTTGCTCTTGCCCTTGGAATTCAGCCCTTTGAATTCGTCGCATCATTCAAGCCCCGTTTTGCAATTTGCAAAGCGGGGCATTTTTTTATACAAAAAAAGCCCTTTGATGCATTTGAGACTGTCTCCGTTTATCTGCGCTGTTCTTTTCTCTTGAGAATAGCAAATAATTTTGATAGAATACAAAAATATGCATAAGAGACATCGTATTTTTATTGCCATAAATTTGCCAGAGGATATAAAAAAAACATTGGCCTTTTATCAAAATAAATGGCAGGAGCTTCCGGCAAAATGGGTGAGCCCAGACAATATTCATATTACTTTAGAGTTTTTGGGCGACCTGACAGATGAGGAATTGGGAGAAGTTTGTCTGGCTGTAAAGGAAGCGGCTCAAAGGCACAGCTCATTTTCAATAAGTTTGAATAATGTTTCGTATGGCCCGCTTCCGCTCAATCCAAAAAAATCCCCCAAAATGATTTGGGCAGTAGGAGAGGGCAACAAAGAATTGGCTGATTTAAAAAACGATTTGGAAAAATTTTTATTGAAATCTATTCGTTTTTCCCCTGAAAACAGAAAATTCGCGCTTCATGTTACTTTGGCCAGAATTAAAGAATGGGAGTGGAAAAGAATTGACCCCGAAGAAAGGCCGGAAATTAATGAAAATATTGATTTATTATTTACAGTAGAATCGATTGAAGTGATGGAATCAGAGCTAAAAAGGAGTGGTCCCGTTTATACAATTTTAGAATCACATAATTTAGGAGAATAATATGAAAATTCATTTTATAGGAATCGGAGGAATTGGGGTTTCAGCATTGGCTCAATATTATTTGTCAAAAGGCCACGAGGTTTCGGGCTCTGATTTGGTTGCTTCGGAAATAACAGATTTTTTAAAAAATAAAGGCGCAAAGATAAAGATAGGGCAAGAAGAAGATAATATAAAACAAGGTATTGGCTTGGTTATCTACAGTCCGGCGGCAAACGATAATAATCCAGAATATAGAAAAGCAAAAGAATTAAATATTAAATTGCAAAGTTATCCCGAAGCGCTTGGAGATCTGACAAAACAATATTTTACAATTGCCGTTTCGGGTAGCCACGGAAAAAGCACCACAACAGCGATGACCGCCTTGGTTTTGGCAAAAGCCGGACTGGACCCGACTGTTATTGTCGGCACAAAAATAAAAGAATTTAATAATCTTGCCCTGAACCATGCCGAAGGGACAAATTTTAGAGCGGGAGAAAGCAAGATATTAGTGATTGAGGCAGATGAACATTTTGCGTCATTTTTGAATTATTGGCCAAAAATTATTATATTGACGAATATTGAAAAAGAGCATCTGGATTTTTATAAAAATTTAAATAATATCAAAAAAACATACAAAAAATATTTGAGCCACTTAAAAGAAGATGGCATTTTAGTGGCCAATAAAGAAGATAAAAACATTAATAAAATAGTAAAAAAGGGCAACCACGAGACGGTTTTTTATTCAATAAAACAAAAAGAATCAAAGAAGCTTAAAAGAATTTTAAAATTGCCCGGCAAGCATAATATTTACAACGCCCTGGCCGTTTTAGCAGTGGCGAGAATTTTAGGAGTTTCAGACAAAATAATTTTTGACACACTCTCAAAATACAGAGGATCATGGAGGAGGTTTGATTTAAAGCAGGGAAAAGCGGGGAGCAAGAAGATTACAGTAATATCTGATTATGGCCACCACCCAACAGAGGTTTTGGCAACTTTAAAAGCCGCAAGAGAAAAATATCCAAAGAAAAAAATTTGGTGCGTTTTTCAGCCACATCAATATCAAAGAACATATTATTTATTTAATGATTTCGTAAAAATATTTTCCCGCTTAGCGGAATCACGTTCTGCGGGAAGAATAGATAATATTATAATCACGGATATTTATGATGTCGCCGGCCGTGAAATTAAAAAAATCATTGCCGAAGTAAGCTCAGAAAAATTAGTTCAAAAAATTAGTAAAAATAATGTTAAATATATTATATTGCGCGACCTGGAAAAATATATTAAAGAAAATATAAAAAGCGGAGAAGTGTTAATAATTATGGGAGCAGGGGATATATATAGGCTAGCGGATAAGTTTTAAAAATAAAAACCCTCTTTAGCATAAAGCCAAGAGGGTAAAGAAAAAGTTAGTCGTCGTTTTTTTTATTATTCGTTAATTGCTTTTCGTATTACGAGGCCCCGCCTTTCAGAAAAATTCATCCCCCGTTGTTCCGTTGTAGAAATTCTTGTTTTGTCTTTGATTTTTTTGCACTTGTCGCAAAAAAATTCTCCATTAGACAGAACTTGCTCACAATCAATCCCAAGGCACGGTCCTTTTCTTTTTGTTGTCCGTTCTTTCCCATCACCGTGTTTGTCTGTTGTCAGACCGCTGTCCATTGCCAGATTCCTTCCCAAAGAGGTTGTCAAAAAACAGAAAACATTCCAAAGGAACATTTTATTATTATATTATGTTCTTCAAATGTTTGTCAATATTTGTCTTTCCTGCTCGCTACTTTTATTTTTTTTAATAAATTGGTACAATCAAACAATATTATTATAAAAAATATGATTAAAATTAACCAACAAAAAATAGAAGAAACTTTAACTAGGGGAGTGGAGGAAATTTTTGAGAGAGAGAGCCTTGAAAAAAAATTAAAATCTGGCAAACAGTTAAGAGTAAAATTTGGTATTGACCCCACTGGTCCTAAAATTCACATAGGCAGAGCTTTTCAGTTTTGGAAATTGAGAGATTTCCAAGAAATGGGTCATAAAATTATTTTAATTATTGGTGACTTTACTGCCCTAATAGGGGATGCATCTGATAAGCAGGCGATGAGAAAAGTTTTGACTGAAAAGGAAATTAAAGAAAACCTTAAAAATTACTTAGTTCAAATTGGTAAAATTCTAGATATGAAAAAGGTTGAAGTGCGCTACAATAGCCAATGGTTTCAAAAAATGAAAATAAAAGATTTCGTTTCTTTACAAATGATTTTTACAGCTCAACAAACAATCCAAAGGAGGAATTTTAAGGAAAGATGGGACGAGGGGAAGCCAATTGGTTTGCACGAGTTAGATTATCCATTATTTCAGGGATATGACTCTGTAGCGATAAAATCAGATATTGAAATTGGCGGGTCAGATCAGCTTTTTAATTTACAAGCAGGCAGAGAGATTCAAAAATATTTTGAACAAAAACCGCAAGATATAATGACATCAAAAATGCTTAACGGGCTAGATGGTAGAAAAATGTCAACTAGCTGGGGGAATGTGATTACAATATTAGACGAGTCGCAAGATATGTACGGAAAAGTAATGTCAATGAAAGACGAGTTAATTGATGAATATTTTGAATTAGCCACGCGGCTTTCAGAAGAGGAGATTGAGAAGATAAAAAAATCGTCAGACAATCCGCGAGATATAAAGGCGCGCTTGGCAAAAGAAATTGTAAAAATGTATCACGGAGAAAAAAAAGCGCAGGTTGCGGAAGAAGAATTTAATAAAATTTTTAGAAATAAAGAATTGCCCACAGATATTTCGGTTTTTAAAACAAATAAAAAAGAATATTTTATTTTGGATTTATTGTGCGACAGCGGGCTGGTGTTTTCAAAAAAAGAAGCAAGGCGTCTGGTTGAGGCCGGGGCGGTGGAAATAGTTAAACTACAAATCTTAAAACCATTCAGTCCAGACGAAATAAAAGAAAAAATTACTGATTGGAAAAAAAATGTTGATTTGAAAAACGGAATGGTTATAAGAGTGGGAAACAGGAGATTTGTAAAAATCAATCTGATTAAATAATTTTAAATAATATGCAAAGATTTTTAATAAAAGATACGGCAAAACACATAGGAGAAAAAGTAAAAGTTGCCGGCTGGGTAAATACCAGAAGGGCCCACGGAAAAATTTTGTTTATTGACCTTCGCGACATCAGCGGAATTTTGCAAACCGTGTTTACTCCGTCAAACAAAGAAGTATATGAATTAGCAGGGCAGTTGAGGCCGGAGTGGGTGGTGGAAATTACAGGCCAGATTGTAAAAAGACCGGAACAGATGGTAAATCCGAAAATTGAAACAGGCCAAGTTGAGCTCTCAGCGGAATCTTTAAATATTTTATCAGAGGCGCAAACTTCGCCAATTCCGGTCGGCGAGGAAAACGTAGAAGAAGTAGAGATAGATAAAAGAATGGATTGGCGCTGGTTAGACCTGAGAAAGCCAGAGAAACTTTTGATTTTTAAAGTTTGGACAACAATGGAAAAAGCTTTCATAGATTATTGTGTCCTTAATAATTTTATTGAAATTCATTCTCCAAAAATTTTAATTACTTCTACCGAATCGGGTTCAGAATTATTTGAAATTAAATATTTTGGTAAAAAAGCATACCTAGCTCAGTCCCCACAATTATATAAGCAAATGGCTATGGCGGCCGGTTTTGAAAAAGTTTTTGAAATCGGGCCAGTTTTTAGGGCTAATCCGTCGATGACTTCGCGCCACGATACGGAATTTACCATGTACGATATAGAAATGTCTTTTATAGATTCTCATCATGATCTTATGGAGGAAGAAGAACGGATGATGGTTTCTATGTTTACTGCAATAAAAAATGAGCATGGAGAAGGAATCAAAAAATATTTTGGGGCAGATGTTGTAGTTCCTAAAACCCCTTTTCCAAAATTAACGCTGGCGGAATCCAAAAAAATATTAAAAGATTTAAAAGTGCCCAACGAAAGAGGAGATGATTTAAGTCCAGAAGAAGAAAGGGCTATATGCGACTATATAAAAGAAAAAAAAGGACATGAATTTGTTTTTATTCACGAATGGCCCGCCAAAGTTAGAGCTTTTTATAGTATGAGATCAGAATCCGACCCTAAAACAACTAAATCATTTGACCTTCTATTCAAGGGGCTTGAAATAACTAGCGGGGCGCAACGAGAACATAGATATGAACAATTGGCTAAGCAAATTAAAGAGCAGGGTTTGAAATTAAAACCATTCGAAAGTTATCTTAATTTTTTCAAATACGGATGTCCTCCTCATGGCGGTTTTGCGCCTGGTCCGTCGAGATTAATTATGAAAATATTTAATTTAATAAATGTCAGAGAAGTAACTTATTTGTATAGAGGAGTAAAAAGATTAACTCCATAATTAAAAAAAGGTTAACAAAATGGACATAAGGCCAATAATTAAAAATGTTTTGTTATTTGTTGCTTTTGTTTTTTCAGTGGCAATGATTTTATGGGGTTTGCAGTGGTTTTCCAATAGTTTGTATGGATTTTTCGAAAAAAAGACAGCTCAAAAGCAACAAAGTTTTTTAGCAAGCGCCAAAGATGCGCCTATTTCTCAAAATGTTTCTCAAAATTTATTGCCACCTAGAAACTGGCAGATAGAAGATTTAAAAATTGACGCAGAAGCAGCAATTTCCGTTGAAACGGACTTATCGGCGCAAGAAAAAATTCTTTTTAAAAAAAACGAAACAAAAATTTTACCGATAGCCAGCTTATCAAAACTTATGACTGCCCTAGTAGTTTTAGAGAATTATAACTTGCAACACCAAGTAACCATAACCAAAACAGACGCATTGCAAGAAGGGGAACAAGGAGAATTAAAAGAGGGTCAGTCGCTTTCAGTAGAAAATCTTTTATATATAATGTTGATTGAATCCAGCAATGATGCGGCTTACAGTCTTTCAGGAATTATGGGCCAGGATAAGTTTATTGCTTTAATGAACGTAGAAGCAAAAATTTTAGAGCTTTCAAATACCTATTTTACGGACTCCAGCGGATTAGACGGCTCTTATTCTACGGCAAGCGATTTAGTGGCGCTTATTAAGCATTTATTGAATAAATATCCGTTAGCTTGGGAGATTATAGGGCTTAGAGAATATGATTTATATTTAGATAACGGCCAGTTTCATCATAAACTAATAAACACTAATAATCTTTTAGGGGAGATACCCGAAGTTCTCGGAGGGAAAACCGGCTGGACAAAAGTCGCCAAAGGCACTTTTCTTATAGTGGAAAAAAGTCCCCAAAAGGGAAATTATTTGATAAATGTTGTTTTGGGCTCCAACGACAGATTAGAAGAAATGAAAAAAATAATTAATTGGTTAAACGTTGCCTATAATTGGCTACCTTAAAATAAATCATAATGACACTGCTAACTTTTAATGTTATTAAAGTTTTAGGATCGGCGGCAATTGCTTCAGCTATAGCCGCGCTTTGGTGCCCATTATTGATTAATTTTTTGTATAAACATAAGCTTTGGAAAAAAGAAGCAAGGACAAAGGCAATAAGCGGCGAAGACGCCACGGTTTTTTATAATCTCCACAAAGAGAGAGAAACAAAAGTGCCTCGCTTTGGAGGTCTTTTAATCTGGATTACAGTAGTTTTAGTTACTGTAATTTTTTATTTTTCTGATCTTAATTTTTTATCAAGAAGCCAAACATGGTTGCCGTTATTTACTCTAATAGTAGCTTCATTAGTTGGTCTTTTAGATGATATTTTACAGGTATCTGGAAAAGGAAAGTATATTGGTGGCGGTCTTTCTTTAAAAAAGAGGATTTTAATTATAGTTATTATCGGACTAATAGGCAGTATCTGGTTTTATCAAAAATTGGGGTGGGACGTGATAACCATTCCTTTAATTGGACAAATTTCGTTGGGGTTTTTTTATATTCCTTTATTTATTATTGTAATGATTGCTACCTGGTCAGGGGGAATTATTGATGGATTAGATGGATTAGCCGGCGGAACTTTCGCTTCAATCTTTGGGGCATTTACAATAATCTCTTTTTCTCAAGGTAAAATAGATTTAGCAACTTTTTGCGCTATAATTACAGGAACTTTATTTACTTTTTTATGGTTTAACATACCTCCAGCCAGGTTTTATATGGGGGAAACAGGAATATTGGGACTAACTACTACCTTATCGGTAGTGGCCTTTTTAACTGATTCTGTTTTTGTTTTACCTATTATAGCAGGGCTTTTAGTTTTGGAAACCGGGTCCGCAATAATACAGGTTTTATCTAAAAAATTCAGGAAGAAAAAAATATTTCTCTCCACGCCTATTCATCACCATTTTGAAGCAATCGGCTGGCCTCAATACAAAATTACAATGAGGTCATGGATTATTGGCATAGTTTTGGCGATTATCGGGGTGGCCGTAAGGTTGTTGGGTTAAATTGACAGATTAAGATTTGATATGATAGTGTAGATTATCTATGAAGACAATTTTTAGGTTAATTATTATCGGCGCTGTATTATCCTTAGCGGTATTTTGCGTTTTTTTTATAGTTAAACCGCAAATAATATTGGCAGGCGCTTGTACTTCCAACGTAACGCAAAGATGCGTTGGTTATTCTGTTTTTTGGTATGATTCATGCGGCATGCAAGGCAATTGGGTTAAAAATTGTTCCTATAAGTGCCAAAACGGACAATGTATAAGCAAGATTATTACTATTACGCCGAATATACCGATTACGCCGATTACGCCGATTACGCCGATTACGCCAAATAATTATAACGAGCAAATAGTCTCTCCTATTGGCAAAATAGATGTTTCTGTTTTTTGTGGAATTCAGGGCAACTCTATAAATTTGTCAAAAAATATTACTGTAGCCGCCGATCAAACAATTAATTGTTTGATCATTATAAAAAATACATCAACCACCCCTATTATTAACGATGTTGAAGCGAGGGCAGATATTCCGGAAGAAATTGTTAGCGTGGGTGAAATAAAAATTGATGGAATGGAATTCAACGGCAACATAACTTCTGGTATTAATATAGGAAGTTTTCCGCCTAATGTATCAAAGATAATTACCTTTACGGGAAAAACTCTTTCACCAATTACCCAGGCTTTAACAAAACAGATTGCAGGAATAGCCAGCTCAGGCGCTCTTTCCAGTTCAGATTCTTTGGCGATTAATTTTCAGCCAACTGTTGCCACCACCGTTGCCACAGCTACGACCGGTATTGCTGTAGCATCTTTAAAGTCGTCTTCGTTTTCAAGATTTTTTAAACGTTGGTATGTTTGGATTCTAATAGCTATTATATTAATTTTTTTGTTTTTTGTTATATTCAGAAGGATTTCTTCTAACGTTTAGCAGTAAAAAAGATAAATAACGGGTTTGATTTAACGCGTAATTTTGTTATACTAAATAATCAGACATGGACACAAAAGCAACTATTTTTGAATTTGTTTCTCATAAATTTGAGCCTGATAAAAAAAGGATTTTTTTTAATTACAGGCAGGAATTTGAGGGCAGGGAACATATGGATTTTACGGAAACGATAATTTTGCCAAAAAAAATCAATGTTGTTGATTTGAATAAAATTCCGGCCAGGCTTTTGAATAAAATTTTTGAGGGTCTGCACCTGATGCTGGGAGTCAGCTATTACAAATTTTATTGTGCGACAAAAATAAAGACAAATTATTCTTTGTCAAAAAAAGAAGCGGAATTTTGGAGCGCTGTTTATAGAAAGGGCCTGGGAGAATTTTTTTACAAAAACAACCTTAATCCTAAAATTTCTCCAAAATTCCCATTTAATAATAATGTAAAAATAAATTCATATCGGCTCAAAAAAAACAATAAGCACTTAGTTGCCTTAAGCGGTGGCAAAGATTCAATTGTTGCCTTGGAGCTTTTAAAAGGGCAGGGGATTGATTTAACTGCTTTTTTTTCAGAAACGCAAAAAGAATCTCCTCTTGTCAATAAAATAACAGAAGAGGCGGGAGTAGAATCTCTAAAAATAAGAAGAATTTTAGACGAAAAAATATTCCAAGAGCATAAATATACGGGGCATATTCCTGTTTCCGCTATTTATGCTTTTTTAGGCGTTTTAGCCGCAGTTTTGTATAAATATTCTTATTTTATTGTGGCAAACGAATATAGCAGCAATTTTAGTAACATAAAATACAAAGGAGAGCTCATCAATCATCAGTGGTCAAAATCGTCTGAATTTGAAAGCCTTTTTTCAGATTATATAAAAAGTTTTATAACTCCGGATGTTCGTTATTTTTCTTTATTGCGGCCATTTTATGAAATCCGCATAGCTCAAATGTTTTCAAAGTATAAAAAATATTTTTCTTATTTTTCCAGTTGCAATAAAAATTTTGTAGTCAGCAATAAAAAACACAATAGGGGATTATGGTGTTTAAATTGCCCCAAATGCGTTTTTGCATTTATATTATTGTCAGCCCTTTTGCCAAAAAAAGAGCTGTTATTCATTTTTAAAAAAAATCTCTATCAAGATGAAAAATTAGAACTTTTATTCAAAGATATTTTGGGCTTTGGAAAAATAAAGCCGTTTGATTGCGTCGGAACATTTGAGGAGTCTAGGGCGGCCTTGCTTATAGCTTCTAAAAGGTTTAGAAACGACTTCATAATTAAAAAATTTATTCCATTAATAAAAAATCCAAAAAGTTTGATTAAAGAAGTTTTTAAAACAAATTCAGCTCCTAATGTGCCGAGCCAGTTTAGATTATTGGGAATGGAAAAAGTTTTAATTTTAGGATACGGCAAAGAAGGAAAAATTACAAAAAAATATCTGAAAAAATATTATCCGAAATTAAAAGTTGGAATAGCCGATGTCGCCCAAGGAAAAAATTATTTAGAAAAGCAGAATGATTTTGATATTGCCATAAAAACCCCTGGAATAAGAAAGGGTTTGGTGGAGATTCCATATACAACAGCAACAAATATTTTTTTCTCAAAAGTTTCAGAAAAAAATACGATTATTGGAATAACCGGCAGCAAGGGAAAGAGCACAACGACCTCTTTGATTTGCGAAACTTTAAAAGAGGCCGGTAAAAACGTAAAAATTCTAGGTAATATCGGGAATCCGATGCTTGAGGCTTTGATTAAAAATCCGCCAGCCGGCGGAGAAATTTTTGTTTTAGAGCTTTCTTCCGCCCAGCTTGAAGGCTTGGATTTTTCGCCAAATATTTCAGTTATAACAAATTTATTTCCAGAGCACATGGATTATCACGAAAGTGAAAAACTGTATTATGAAGCCAAAAAAAATATTATAAATTTCCAAAATAGTTCAGATTTTTTCATTTATAATCCAAAGAACAAGAAATTGGTTAATTGGGCAAAAGGGTCAAACGCAAAGGCAATTCCTTTTGCAAACGCAGATGATTTTGAGTCAAAACTGCAAGGCCAACACAATAAAGAAAACATAGGGGCGGCCGCGGCGACTGCAAAGCTATTTAACATTCCAGATAAAATTATAAAAAAAGCAGTTAGAAATTTTAAACCCCTGCCGCACCGGTTGGAATTTGTGGGTGAATTTAAAAGAATTAAATTTTATGATGACGCCATTTCTACGACTCCGGAATCAACGATAATGGCCATTAAAACTTTAAAAAATATAGATACGATTTTTTTAGGCGGCCATGACAGGGGATACGACTTTTCGCAATTGGAAAAAATAATTAAAAAATATAAAATAAAGAATGTGGCGCTTTTTCCTGATAGCGGTAAAAAAATAAAAGTAAAAGGGTTAAATATTATAAAAACAAATAACATGGAGACAGCGGTTAAGTTTGCTTATGAACACACAAAGCCGGGAAAAATTTGTTTGCTCTCCTGTGCTTCGCCCAGTTATTCTCTTTGGAAAAATTTTGAGGAAAAGGGCGATCAATTTCAATCAATGGTAAAAAAAATAGCCAAATGAAAAAACACTTAAATTATTATTTATTTTTTTTAACGATTATTTTGGTTGTTTTTGGCATTTTATTTTTATCAACTCTTTCGGCCCCCGCCTCTATGAGAAGTTTTGGCAATACCAATTATTATTTAACGCATCAGTTATATTTGCTTCTGGGCGGAATAATTTTATCTATATTTGCTTATAAATTTCCATTAAATTATTTTAAAAAATTTGCGCCACTTTTATTATTTGCCAACCTCGCGCTTTTGATAGTTGTATTTTTACCAGTAATTGGCGCTGAATTTTGGGGAGCCAAACGTTGGATAAATATAGGCATAGGCACTTTTCAGCCGTCAGAGTTTTTAAAAATTACCGCTATTTTATATCTAAGTGCCTGGATTTCTAATAGATTGCCAGGAGGGCGCAAAGGGGGCTGGATATCTATGGCTAAAAAAGGTTATCATAATATAAAGTCGGTATTTGTTCCTTTTATAATTTTTTTAGCAATAATTTCAGTATTTTTGGCTTTACAGCCCGATATAAGCACTTTGGGAATAATCGGATTAACGTTAGTTCTTATGTATTTTTTTGCCGGCACGCCTGTTTGGAATACTGTTTTGATATTTTTGACGGCTGTCGGCGGTTTATTTGCTTTAATAAAATTTGAGCCATATAGATTGGACCGCTGGCTGATTTTTTTACATCCGGAAACAGACCCCTTGGGCAAGGGATTTCAAATGAAACAGTCCTTGATTGCTATCGGCTCCGGCGGATTTTTTGGAAAGGGTTGGGGAATGTCTAGCCAAAAATTTGGCTTTTTACCGCAGGCAATGTCAGATTCTATTTTTGCCATATTGGGCGAAGAAACGGGAATTATCGGCTCTTTATTTTTAGTTTTTCTTTTTGTACTTTTTTTATGGTTTGGAATTAAAATTGCAAGAGAGTCAAATGACAAATTTTCGCAATTGACCGCTTTGGGCATTACTTTTTGGATAACAATTCAGGCATTTTTAAACATTGCCGCAAACTTGGGAATAGCTCCCATGGCCGGCATTCCTTTGCCATTTTTTAGCTATGGCGGCTCGCACTTGGTTACCGAGTTGCTCGGAGTGGGAATATTGCTTAATATATCAAAAAATAGTTAATTTTATGAAAATATTATTTACAGGCGGCGGTAGCGGGGGACATGTTTTTCCCATAGTTGCCATTGCCAGAGAAATAAGAAGAATTTATACCAAAAAAGATTTGGAGTTTTATTATTTGGGACCAAAAGACGAATTTTGGCTTATAATGTTGAACCAAGAGGACTTTAAAATAAAAACAATAATATCTGGAAAAATTAGAAGATATTTTTCTTATCAAAATTTTATAGATATTTTATTTAAAATACCTTTTGGATTTTTACAAAGCATATTTTTAATTTTAATAATTCGTCCCCAGCTTATTTTTAGCAAGGGGGGATCAGGGTCTATTTCCGTAACTTATTGCGCTAAATTTTTAGGAATACCGGTGTTTTTACACGAATCAGATATTGCGCCCGGTTTGTCTAATAGGGTTACCTCGAAATGGGCGAAAAAAATATTTATTTCTTTTCCCAAAACAGAATATTTTGACCCGGCAAAAACGATTTTAGTTGGAAATCCAATAAGAAAAGAGTTGTTAGAAGGCGACAAAAAAGCAGCGGGGGATTTATTTGACTTAACTTTTCAAAAACCCATAATTTTATTTTTGGGCGGATCTCAGGGAGCAGAAGCTCTTAATGATTTTGTCTTAAATATTTTAAATGATTTTTTAAAGGAGTTTGAACTGATTCATGTTTGCGGAAGAAATAATTTAGAAGAAGTGGAGGCGGAAGCTCAAGTGGTAATTGATAAAGATTTAGTGAAATATTATCATCCCGCAGGGTTTTTAGACGAAGAAAAACTTAGCCATGCTTATAAAGCCGCGGATCTTGTAGTATCTCGTTCAGCATCAGGTTCTATTTTTGAAATTGCAGCTTCGGGTAAGCCTAGCATTTTAGTTCCATTGCCTTCGGCCGCGGCTAACCATCAAGCAAAAAACGCTTATATTTATTCAGAAACAGGAGCCGCTCTGGTTATTGAACAGGACAATTTAACTCGCAATTTCTTTTTAGACAAAATTCATTATATATTTTTGCATCCTGATAAATTAGAAAAAATGTCAGAAGCCGCGTTAAGATTTTCAAAACCTTTGGCCGGAAAAGCCATTGCCAGAGAAATTTTAGAATATTTTATGTTAGAGTAAAAAGATGAAAACAAAAGAAATTAAAATTAAAAAAGTTCGTGTAAGAATAGCTCCTTCGCCAACAGGGGCTCTACATGTTGGCACAGCTAGAAGCGCGCTTTTTAATTATTTATTTGCAAAAAAAAATAAAGGCAGTTTTGTGTTGCGCATTGAAGACACAGATATAGAAAGGTCTGATTTAAAATGGACTCAAGAAATTATTGAAGAATTAAAGTGGCTGGGAATTCAATGGGACGAGGGTCCAGACATCGACGGTCAATATGGGCCATATAAGCAATCACAAAGATTAGACATTTACGAAAAATATCTTAAACAGCTTTTAGACGAAAATAAATCATATTATTGTTTTTGCTCAGAAGATGAATTAGAAGCAATGCGCCAGGAACAAATGGCTAGGGGAGTGACTCCTCATTATAAAGGAAAATGCGCAAATCTTTCAAAAGAAGAAGCAGAAAAATTTTTAAAACAAGGAAAGCTGTCAGTAATAAGATTCAGAATTACAAACAAAAAAATTAAGTTTACAGATTTAGTTAGAGGGGAAGTAGAGTTTGACGCAGGGCTATTAGGAGATATTATTATTGCCAAGAACTCAAAGACTCCTTTATATAATTTTTCTGTCGCGGTTGACGATCATGAAATGCAAATAAGCCATGTCATCAGGGGAGAAGACCACATTTCAAACACCCCGAAGCAAATTTTGATGCAGGAAGCATTGGGTTTTGACCAGCCGATATATGCCCATTTACCGTTAATTTTGGCGCCGGACAGAACAAAACTCTCAAAAAGACACGGCGCCGTTTCCGTCGCAGAATATAGAGAGCAAGGGTATCTGCCGGAAGCCATAGTAAACTTTATGGCGCTTTTAGGTTGGAATCCGGGAACCGAAAAAGAAGCATTTACTTTGTCTCAATTAGTAAAAGAGTTTTCAATTGAAAAAGTTCAGAAAGCCGGAGCTGTTTTCAATATCCAGCGACTAGATTTTATAAACGGTTTTTATATTCGCGAAAAAGCAATAGAAAAACTAACCGAACTTTGCAAGCCATATTTAAAAGAAGCGGGGCTGTTGGTGGCGGGTCAGATTTCGGATAGTAAATTAGAAAAAATTATAGAGGTTTCTAAAACAAGAATGAAAAAATTATCGGATATAGTTTTGCTTTCCGATTTTTTCTTTAAAGATAAATTAAATTACGATAAAGATTTGCTACAATGGCAAAAGATTGGGGATGAAGCGACAAAAGAGTCTTTATTATTTTCTGAAAAAATATTATCTGAAATCAAAGAATGGGAGATTAAAAATTTAGAGAAGGAATTATTTTTAGCGTCTGAAAAATTTAATTTAGAAAAAGGTTATCAGGAAAAAAATAAAGGATATTTGCTTTGGCCGCTGCGCGTTGCTTTGTCTGGCAGGCAGGCGTCAGCCAGCCCGTTTGAAATAGCCGATATTTTAGGCAAAGAAAAAACTTTAAAACGCATATCAGATGCTATAAAATTAATTATATGATTAAAAATATCGTAGTTATAATGCTTATATTATTGGTGGTGTTTTTGAGCCAACAGCATTATTTTAGGGAATACGGCAAAAATTTATATTCTCAAATAAAACCGCAGATTGAGGCATATTGGGCTAAAACAGCAGATTGGTTCAGGAATAATATCTACTCCAAGGTGAGTGGGGAAGTGGAGCAGAGAAGCGCTGTTATACAGCAAGAAATTACCAAACAAAAAAACAATATTGCGCAAAATATATGGGAAAAAATAAAAAATTATTTTGCAAATATTTTTTCAAAAATTTTCCGCATACCTGCGCAGCAATAAAAAAGGTGTTGACACGTCCTCTGGGCAGTATTATTGTTAATATGAGACATGTCGCAAAATGTTGGTAAAGCGTCTTTATGCCTAATAGCACAAAGACGCTTTACCATGCCAAGAAAAAGCAACATTTATAAAACGTCGCTTTTTCTTGGCGGTTCATATAAATACTATGGAACAATCAACTAAACCGTTGCCAAAACATATAAACGACTTTTTAGATTATTGCGACGTGGAAAAAGGATTGCGCAATAATACCCAGAAAAATTATCAGGAATATCTAAATAAATTTTTCGGCTGGCTTAAATATAAAAAATTAGAAGGCCTACTCCCCCATCAATTGACCCCGGAGCACATTTGGGAGTATAGATTATACCTTTCCAGGTATCAAAACCCCAAAAATGGCAAATCCCTTAAAAAGACCACCCAAAACTATTATTTAATCGCTTTAAGGGCCTTTTTAGCCTATTTTGTGGCCAGGGACACAATATCACTCCCTCCGGGCAAAATCGTTCTTCCTAGGCCCGATAAAAGCGTAAAAACAGTAAAATTTCTTAATTTAGAGCAGGTTGAAAGGCTTCTAATGGCTGTTGAGCCAAAAGATGACGCCAGTATCAGAAATCGAGCTATTTTAGAGACTTTTTTCTCAACCGGCCTTAGGATCGCGGAGCTTGTGTCTCTAAATGTTGAACAGTTCGTAAATATTAAAAATAAGAAAGATTTTGAACTTAGCATTATCGGCAAAGGCGGCAAGCCCAGAACAGTTTATTTTTCAGAAAGAGCATTGGAATGGATTAAAAGATATTTGGATGCCCGAAATAATAATGACAAAGAAAAGGCGCTGTTTATCAATATTAGCGGCAGGAGAAAAGACGCGGATTTACGTCTTACAGCTCGCTCCATAGAAAGAATTGTTAAAAGATACGCGATATTGGCAGGAATTCCCATATTCACAACTCCTCATACCCTTCGCCATTCTTATGCGACAGACCTTCTTTCTCAAGGCGTTGATTTGCGCACAATTCAAGAATTTTTGGGACACAGCAGTATAATGACCACTCAAATATACACCCACGTGACCAATAAGCATCTTCGCGACGTTCATCGCCAGTTTCACAGCGGTAAAAATTTTAAAAAATAAATCTCCCCACTTCCCTATTTTCCGAATCTGCGCTGGCGTTTGTCAAATTCTTCTAAGGCTAAATCTAAATCCCGTTCTGTAAAGTCCGGCCAAAGCTTTGGTGAAAAATATAGTTCTGAATAAGCCGCCTGCCATAAAACAAAATTAGACATTCTCATTTCTCCCCCGGCCCTTATTATTAAGTCCGGGTTTGGCAAGCCGGCCGTAGATAAATAACTTTCAAATAATTTTTCATCAATTTTATCCGCAGAAATTTTTTCTTCAGTTATTTTTTTAACCGCATTCAAAATATCCCATTTTCCGCCGTAGCTTATGGCTAAATTTAAATTAAGATTTGAGTTTTCAGTCGTGTTTTTTTCTGTTGTTTCTATGGCTTCTTGCAATGATTTCGGCAATCTTTCTCTTTGGCCGATTACCTTAACCCTTACCCCGTCTTTGTTATATTTTTCCAAATTATCAACCAGACATTTTTCCAAAAGATTCATCAAATAATTAACTTCTTCTTCTGTTCTGTTCCAATTTTCCGTTGAAAAACCAAAAGCAGTAAGGACTCTCACTCCCCTATTTTTGCACCACTCGGAGAAATCAAGAAGGTTGTTGTAGCCCTGCGTATGGCCCTCCAAAGAAGCTATTCCTTTTTGTTTTGCCCAGCGCCGATTTCCGTCTGGAAATAAAACTATATGTTGCGGAATATGCATTTTAAAATTATGATGATTCTATTTGGATTGGTTGTCTCTGCTGTTCTTTTGCTATTATGTATCCAATAGCAAAAGAAAGTAAAATTAAAAGCGCAATAACAATAATTAACATTATATCATTAAAATAAGTTTTGACAAAGTTGGATATTTTTGCTATCATAATTTCATATAAATTAACTAAAATTATATGTCAAAAACTAAACAAGGGGGTTCGTCTAGGTTAGGAAGAGATTCGGCGGCTCAAAGGCTTGGTATTAAGGCTTATGCCGGAGAAAAGGTAAAAGTCGGAATGATTATTGTCAGGCAAAGAGGCACAAAATATCTTCCTGGAAAAAATGTAAAAAGAGGATCAGACGACACTATTTATGCTATTTGCGATGGCGTTGTTCGTTTTGCCACCAAAACAAAAAAACTTTTTAATGGTTCCCAAAGATTGGTAAAAGTTGTGAGCGTTGATACTGCTCTTTAATCGACGCTTTTATAAATTCTCTAAATAATGGGTGCGGTCTTAATGGTCTTGATTTGAATTCTGGATGAAATTGGCTGCCAACAAAAAATGGATGATTTGGAATTTCAATGATTTCTATTAAATTTTTTTCCGGATTTACTCCGGCCATAAGCATTCCATTTTTTTCTAAAATTTCTTTGTATTCATTGTTTAACTCGTAACGGTGGCGGTGGCGTTCCGATATGTCGGGCTCTCCGTATGCTTTATAACTTATTGTTCCGGGTTTTAATTTGCAATTGTATGCTCCTAATCTCATTGTGCCCCCATATTTTTTTTCTTTTAATAAAACTTTTTGTTCCGGCATTACATCAATTACGATATTCTTTGAAGATTCTTTAAATTCAGCTGAGGTGGCGTCTTTCAATCCGCACATATTTTTTGCAAATTCTATTACCGATAATTGCATTCCTAAACATAATCCTAAAAACGGGATTTTATTTTTTCTGCAATATTCAATGGCCTTTATTTTTCCTTCTATTCCCCTATTGCCAAATCCCCCTGGAACAATTATGCCGTCAAAAGATTTTAGTTCATCTAATTTAGAGGGATTTTTTTCATATATATCCGAATCCAGCCACGTAATTTGAGGTTTTACTTTCCAAAAATAGGCCGCATGTTTTACCGATTCAAGCACCGAAATATACGAATCTGTTAAAATAAAATCTCCGCTGCCGAAATATTTTCCGATAATTCCGATTTTAACTTCGCCTTCTGGGTTTTTAATGCTTTTAATAAGTAAATTCCATTCTTCCAAGTTTTTTGTTTTTGCCCGCAAGGAAAGCTTTTTTAAAATTCTGTCGCTAAAGTTGTCTTTTTCAAAATTTATCGGCACTTCATAAATGCTTTCAACATTGGGAGCCGAAATAACATCGCCTTCTTCAAGGCCACACATAAACTGGATTTTTTCTTTTCTCCTCTGGTCGAGAACTACGCCGGCTCTGCCCAAAATAATATCCGGCTGTATTCCAACTGAATTTAAATTTCGAACAGCATGCTGTGTGGGCTTTGTTTTGAGCTCTGTGCCTCCGGCGCCCAAAGCCGGAATAAAGCTGACCAAAACAGTAATTACATCTTTAGGATGTTTTAATTTTAACATCTTGATTGCTTCTAAAAAAAGCAGATTTTCATACTCCCCCACTGTGCCTCCGATTTCTGTAACGACAATCTGGGCTTTTTCTTTTTTCGTCGCATTATTTATTCTGTCTATTACTTCCAAAGGTATTCTTGGCACAACCTCAACCTGTTTGCCATGATATTCCATCCTGCGCTCCTTGTTGATGACAGACAAATAAACGCTTCCTGTGGTCATGTAATTTGCGCTGGACAAGTTTGTGTCTAAAAATCTCTCGTAGTTTCCCATATCTTGGTCGCACTCCATTCCGTCGTCTAAAACAAAAACTTCCCCATGTTCAGTGGGGCTCATTGTGCCGGCATCAACATTCACGTAGGGGTCTATTTTAATGGCGGTGACCGAAAAACCGCGCGATTGCAATATTTTGGCTATTGAGGCGGTTGCCACTCCTTTTCCTACGCCAGACATTACTCCACCGACTACAAAAATATATTTTGTTGGCATATTACTCTTCTTCCGTTTCTTTGTTTTTTTCAGCCGTTATTATAACTTTTATCTCAACTTCTAAATTATGGTCTAAATTTATATATACTGGAAATTCTCCGAGCTCTTTAATCGGATTTTCCAATTTAATTTGAGACTTTTTAATCCCAAATCCCATTTCTTTCAGCTTGTCCGCCAGTTTTTGACTATTGATTGATTCAAAAAGCTGTCCTTCTCCCCCAACCTTAACCGGAATATTTAATTCTAATCCATCAAGAGTGGATGCCATTTCTTGCGCTTTTTTCAAATCTTCTTCAATCTCTTTTTCCATAATTTCTTTTCGGGTTTCCAGCCACTTTAAAGCTTGTTTTGTGGCAATTTTTGCCAAACCTTGAGGTATTAAAAAATTTCTAGCATGGCCATTTTTAACTTCTTTTATTTCGTATTTTTTTCCAAGGTCTTGAACGTCTTTTAGGAGAATTATTTTCATATGAATTTATTATTTTAACAATTTATATTTTACTTTAAATCCTTAATTATTTCAAGCGCTTTGTCTAGTTGAGAGTCTTTTTGGTCTTCAAAATCTTTATCCGTTAATTCTACTTTTATATCAGGAGTTAACCCCACTTCTGAAATTGAATTACCATTTGGGGTAAGCCATTTGGCAATCGTTATTTTAAGCATAGAGCCGTCTCTTAAACTTAATACTTCCTGAACAGAGCCTTTGCCAAAAGACTTCTCGCCTATTAATTTAATATTTCTATTGTCTCTTAATGTTCCGGCCAATATCTCAGAGGCGGAAGCCGAACCTTGGTTTATTAAAACAACCATAGGGTATTCAGAAAAATTAGCGTTGCCTTCGGTTTTATAATACTTTTGCTCTTTGTCTTTGCCAAAATCTTCTATTGTCACAACTTGTCCTTTTTTCAAAAACCAACCAGCTATATCCTGCGAAACTTCAAGATATCCGCCCGGATTATCTCTTAAATCCAGTATAATTTTTTGAGCGGGACTAGTTAAAATTTCTAATGCTATTTTATTAAAATTAGATGACAGCGATTGGTCAAATAAATACATATGAATATAGGCAATATTTCCATTTTTTAATTCCCAGTCAATAGAGGGAATGTTAATTGTGTCTCTTGTAATTTTAATGTCTTTTGTGTTTTTCCAGCCATCTCTGAAAATTGTTAACGTCACCGCTGTTCCCTTCTTGCCTCTAATCAAGCTTACAGCCTCGTCAGTGCTCATGTCAGAAGTATTCTTGCCGTCTATCTCTGCTATTATATCGCCGGCTTTTAATCCGGCTTTTTGTCCAGGGGTATTTTTCAGGGGAGCAATTATTGTCAAGATATTCTTTTTTAATCCCACCTCTACTCCAATTCCCTCAAAAGAACCGGAAAGGTCTTGTTCAAATCTTTTAGTTTCTTCCGGATTAAAAAAACTGGTGTACGGGTCGTCCAAAGATTTCGCCATTCCGGAAATCGCTCCATAGATTATTTTTTGCGTATCTAATTTTGTCGGTTCTATAAAATTTTTTTGGAGTTTATAATAAGCATCCCAAAAAAGAGAAAGGTCAACATTTTCAGGAGGATATATTGGAGAAACAATTTGTTTTTGCCCGACAAAAAATCCTATTCCAAAAACAAGCAAAAAGACCACAACCAGCGCTCCGGCGAAATATATTTTTTTATTGTGAAAAGCAAACATAAATAATTTGTAATTTTTACCTTTAATCTTTATACCAAAAAACATTTTGCAAATCAATCCCAAACGATAAAGTCATATAAAAATAGTATTAAAAAAAATCACCCCGAGCGAGGCGAAGCCCCGAGGCAATCCTTTTCCAAAACAGCAAAAGTTGCGATTGGCGGGCGATTTCCTAACTTTAAATTGGCTCGAGATTTATAATTATCCTGAAGTAACTATGACACAAATTGATAGTTTATTACAAATTTAAATAAAAGGCCGCAGAGAATATCATTCTTGGTATGAATGGTTCTATGCGGCAGTTGTTCTCAACTAACGATCCTGCAGAGACTTTCGCAGGCCTCGGTCTGCTAAAAAGATTAGGCTTAGTTTAAGCAGCCGTTGTGCCTCGGAACTAAGTTATTCTTATTTAGGTGCTCTCGTAAATCTTATTCCCGCTTTTGCGTTGTTGGGAATCACGGCTAACGACTTTACCCAACGAAGTGCTCCTCAAGGGACCATTGTCCCGGTCGTTTCTAGGATAGATCCTCTCATGGCGGGATTGGACGAAACATGAAATTTCAAAGAACTTTTCATCTTGTTCTTGTTGTTCTTGCACCGTGCAACTTCGAACAAAATGAAGCGATTGGTGGACCCACCGGGAATCGAACCCGGCCCTGATCCATGCCATGGATCCGTAATGCCGATTTACTATGGGCCCTAAATTATATTTACAATACCCCTTTTAATAAAAAAATCAACATTATACACATTAAAATGTCGCATAATAAGATGGTTCTATGGATAGTTCTGTGGGTCTATTTGTCGCGCCTGCCTGCCGGCAGGCAGATAATAAAAGCTATTTTTTGATAAACGATTTTAATTTTTCTATGGTTTGGTCGTAGGTTTGGCGGTCAACCGGATACGGGGTTGCGTCTTTTCCGCCATGGGCAAAAGAATAGCGGGCAGGATCCTCGTAGGACGGTTCGGCTCCGTAGATTACTTCAGCCACCAAGGCTAATGCCCTGATTGTTTTTGGGCCGACCCCGGGCGTTGCCAATAATTTTTCGTAATTATCCGGCTTTTGGTCGCAAAGCCGCCAGAGAATTTTTTCTAAATATTTGCTTTTGGAAAAATTTTCTGTCACCACGGGGTGCCATTTGAATTCAGTGTTTTCTAAATTCAGTAAAGTCAACTGCTCTTTGCCTTTCTGCAATTTTAAAGTTTGCGATAAAGGCGAATAATATTTTCTTAACAAAGTTATATCTTTCATTAACGTGTTGAAATTTTGCGAGACTAATTCTGCGCTCAATCCCCTGTTTTTTCCGCTTTTGCTGGCAGTCATATTTAAAACATTTTTTATTTTCAAATTGCTGGTAATTCCAGAATGAGGTTCTTGTATCAAGTCTTTTATATTTTGCGAGTACCAATGGTATCTGCGGGCTGATTGCTCTTGTATATTCATTCCCTGCTGGACAACCGTCCAGGCGCCCGTTTTTGAAAAGAAAAAACTATGGTGATAAATTATAAATCCGTCCTGAACCAATGAGCTGTCAACCTTAGCAGCCATTTTAGAATTATATACCAACGTATTGGCAGATTTTTCCGGCATAGAAATTTTTTCCGCCCAGTTTATTATTTGTTCAGGGGTTTTTAAAGATGTTTTTCCTTTTCCGCCGCAGATGAAAATTCCCAAATCTTTTTCTGTTCCGCGTATCGCTTCTTTTAGCGCCGCAGTTAAAATTGTTGTTAAGCCGGAGGCATTCCAGTCAAACGCCAAAACAGTTCCCAATGATTGGAACCAAACCGGGTCGGAAATTCTTTTTACAAATTCATCTGCCCCCTCTTCTTTAACAATGGCATAAATCATTCTCTTAGACAGCAAAACCATTCTGTCAAAAAGCCACTTCGGGCATTTTCCGTAATCAAGAGTAAAAGTTGCTATTCCTTTGTTAATCATAACAATTGATTATACCAATCCCCACCCGTGTACCATTTTTTCCACTTTTAGTCGGAAAATGTTACAAATGTTACACGAAACCCGTGTAATATTTTGTGTGTTTTGACACGGTGCCGTGTGCCAAAATTATGAAACAGCATAGTGTTTCATTTTGGAACAAGATGCAGGGCTTCCTCCATTTGTTTTATATAATCCTCTCCGCAGTCCTCTTCTAACTCGCTTAAAATCAGTTGGGCTGATTTGTAAGTACTGCTGGGTAAAGAATCAATATATTTATATCTCTTATGCTCCGGCTTCCATGATTCGTGCAGCAAATTATTTAATGCCGAGAATAACTTTAGCAAAATATGGTTAGCTGATTCGCGAGAAACTCCTCGGGTGGTGGCTCTCGCCTCATTTGGAAAACGGATGTGATAAGTTAATGGCCCAAGCTCGTTTTTAATCATTCGCACTGCGGCATGGCGGATGTTTCCATTTTTATGCCAGAGCAATTCAAACAGCCAAGGAAATAGAAAGTCTGGCTGGTTTTCGCGATTATGCAGAAAATACATAGTGGAAATGGCAACTACAAAATTTTCCTGCCGAAAATCATCGGTAATTTTTGCATATTCATTCGGCGCGATTTCTATAACTGCTATAATATGCTCATACTTATCGTGACCATAAGAGCTGTATACTGATTTTCGTACCAGTCGCGCCGCTTTCCGGCTTGATTCTTTATCTGCGGTTAAAATAGTATTAAATAATTCAGCAAAGGTTGTCATATTGTTAATTTACTCCTTGCATAAAAATTTGACAAGCGGGCTTCAAAAATAATAAAATACAATAATCTCGAGTGTTTGGCACATTAATAATCACTGGCAAAAAGTCACTGGCCGATCGAGAACCAGGCAGGCTAACAGGAATTAGGATTTTAGCTAACTTAGGAAATATTTACCTGATTCTTCGTAACACTTTTTACTACGGCGAGTTTGAGTATCCTATTAAAAGCGGAAACTGGTATCAAGGCAAACATATTCCGATTATCACGAAGGAACTATTTGATAAGGTTCAGACAAATCTAAACGAAAACTTTATACCCAAAACTGAATCTAAAGAATTTGCGTTTACAAAATTAATCAGATGCGGATACTGTGGCTCATCTATTACCGTAGATGAAAAATTCAAAAAACTAAAGGGTGGCGGAGTCAATCGTCATGTTTACTATTTCTGCACCCGAGGCAAAAACATTGATTGCAAAAACCCACCACTTAATGAGCCAACATTAATTGAAGAGCTGATAAATTTAATAGACCGCATAAATCTTGATGAACTCGGAATAAGAGAAAAGATTGAACAAGAAATTAATAGATTCAACAAATTCCGAATCGGGGTACTCGGACATAAAAAGGAAACTCGAAACTCCGAGGTGGACATAAAAAATTACGCCAAATACCTGCTCCGCGAAGGATCAATTTACGAGAAACGAGAACTGCTGTCATTTCTAAAAACAAAACTGACTTTGAAAGACAAAAAGATTGACTTGGAATAGCAAGATCAAGCAAAAAATCGTAGCAATTACTATGATTTTTTGCTGGCTAATTCGGCGATGTCCCTCCGTCACTCGAATTAGCACAAGCGTGTGCCCCCGCCGAGACTCGAACTCGGAACCAACTCCTTAAAAGGGAGCTGCTCTACCAATTGAGCTACAGGGGCGCGTATTTTCAGTTTATCACAGTCCTTCTTTTTTCAGTTCTTCCAGCAATTCTTTCTGTTTTCTTGTCAGTTTTTTGGGCGTTCTGATAATTAATTCAACATATAAATTTCCTTTTCCATATCCCCCAAAGCGCGGAATCCCCTTTCCGGATATTTTAAAAACTTTTCCCGATTCTGTTCCGGCTGGTATATTTAATAATATTTTTGTGCCGTCTAATGTTGAAACTTCAACTTCATCTCCTATGGCTGCCTGCGGAAAACTAATTTGAACCAAAGTATATAAATCGTCTCCCCTTCTTTCAAAAACATTGTGTTTTTTTACAAATATTCTGACAAAAAGATTTCCTGTTTTTCCTCCTTTTTTTCCCGCTTCGCCCTTTCCTTCAATTTTTATTATTTGATTCGTATCAATGCCGGCTGGTATGAAAACATCTATTGTTTCATCCCCATTTATTCTGCCATGTCCACGACACACATTACAGGGTTTTTCCGGAGTTGTTCCTTCTCCCTGGCAGGCTGGACAAACAGCAACAGTTGTATAAGACCCCAAAAAAGTTTTTTTGACTTGTTGCACTTGGCCGGTGCCTCGGCAGGAAAAACATTCTTTAATTTTAGTTCCAGGTTCAGCTCCATTACCCTTGCACCTGTGACAGACAACTGTTTTCGCTAAATTTATTTTTTCAACAGTTTCTTTTAAAGTTTGTTCTAACGATATTTCTATGTCCACTTGGATATCTTTGCCTTTTTTGCTGTCTTTTTTTGCCGCGCGTCTTCCGCCAAAACCAAGGAAATCTTCAAAGACATCGCTTAAATCTCCGAAATCAAACTCCTGACTCTGATTTTGGTTGCCCCAAGCCCAACTAAAATCAAAGCCTTGTCCTTGATTCCCGCCGGGCATTGCTCCGTCAAATACTCTGCCGAACTGGTCATACTGATTTCTTTTTTCTTTATTTGAAAGCACCTGATAAGCTTCGTTTATCTCTTTAAACTTTTTTTCATCCCCGCCCTTGTCCGGGTGATATTTATGAGCCAATTTGTGAA
Source organism: Patescibacteria group bacterium (assembly GCA_038063015.1). Lineage (GTDB taxonomy): Bacteria > Patescibacteriota > Minisyncoccia > Minisyncoccales > Staskawiczbacteraceae > JACPYG01. The sequence continues at coordinate 11,178 of JBBTVX010000010.1, read as the reverse complement.
AGGCTTTTTTTATTTCGTCTTCTGAGGCGCTTTTTGCAACTCCTAAGACTTGGTAATAATCCATTATATTTTAAATTATTTTTCAGTATATTTTCCTTCTTCTGCATTGTCGTTGTTTTCTTTGGGTTTGTCTTCTTCCGGTTTTTTTTCTTCGCCAGCCGGCGAATTTGGCTGTGTTTTATAAAGTTCGGCTCCGGCTTTTTGTATTGCTTCCGACAATTCTTGCGTTTTATTTTTAATTTCTTCTATATTATCACTTTCTTTAGCTTTTTTCAATGATTCTATTTTTTCTTCAGCGTCTTTTTTCATTTCAGGATTTATTTTATCGCCGGAGTCTTTTAAAGTTTTTTCAGATGTATAAACCAAAGCGTCAGCGATATTTTTAGCTTCAATTAAAGATTGTTTCTTTTTATCTTCTTCTGCGTGCAATTCAGCGTCTTTTCTCATTTTTTCAACTTCTTCTTTTGAAATACCGGCCGACCCTTCAATTCTAATAGATTGCGATTTATTGGTTGCCTTGTCTTTTGCCGAAACATTTAATATTCCGTTAGCATCTATATCGAACGAAACTTCAACCTGCGGAAGCCCTCTGGGAGCCGGCGGAATGCCGTCTAAAAGAAATCTTCCCAGGGTTTTATTGTCTTGAGCCATTGGTCTTTCTCCCTGCAATACATGTATTTCAACGGAGGTTTGGCTGTCTGCCGCGGTAGAAAATATTTGTGTCTTTGAAGTCGGCACGGTTGTGTTTTTAGAAATTAAAACCGTACTTACTCCGCCTAATGTTTCAATGCCCAATGACAAGGGCGTCACATCTAATAGCAGTACGTCTCTTACATTGCCCTGCATTATTCCTCCCTGAATTGCCGCGCCAATTGCAACAACTTCATCAGGATTTACTTCTTTATTCGGTTCTTTGTTAAAAAGTTTTTTTACTTCTTCTTGTATTTTTGGCATTCTGGTTTGCCCGCCGACTAAGACAATTTCATCAATATTTTGGGGTTCTAAATTTGCTTCTTTTAGAGTTTTCTTTACCAAATCAATTGATTTTGAAATATAATCTTGAACCATATTTTCAAATTGCGCCCTGGTTAACTTGTAAAGCAAGTGTTTTGGACCAGAAGCGTCAGAAGTAATAAAGGGAAGATTTATTTCTGTTTCTATGCTTGAGGATAATTCTATTTTCGCCTTTTCGGCAGTTTCTTTTATTCTTTGCAACGCTAAATTATCTTTTGACAAATCAACACCGTTGTCTTTTTTAAATTCTTTTACCAGCCAGTCCATTACTCTTTGGTCAAAATCGTCGCCACCAAGATGCGTGTCTCCGCCAGTTGCTTTTACTTCAACAGTATCAGCTCCCACATCCAAAATAGAGATATCAAAAGTGCCACCGCCAAAATCATAAACAACTATTTTTTCATCTTTCTTTTTTGTCAAGCCGTAAGCTAAAGCCGCGGCGGTCGGCTCATTGATTATCCGCTTTACATTAAAACCGGCAATTTCTCCAGCAATTTTTGTCGCCTTTCTTTGCGAGTCGTCAAAATAAGCGGGGCAAGTAATAATTGCGTCTGTGATAGTTTCTCCTAATTTTGCTTCAGCGTCGGCTTTTAATTTTTGTAAAATCATTGCCGAAATTTCGGCTGGATTTAACCATTTATCACCCATTTTTACATCCACTCCGCCATCAGACGATTCTTTTATTTCATAAGGCAGAAGTTTTTTATCTCTTTGAACTTCTGCGTCAGAAAATTTTCTGCCGATTAATCTTTTTACAGAATAAATTGTATTTTCGTGATTTGTGACTGCCTGCCTCTTTGCTAAAACACCGACAACTCTTTCGCCCCCCTTAGAAATGGCGACAATAGACGGGGTTGTTCTCGCTCCTTCTTTGTTTTCAACAATTTTCGCCTCGCCATTTTCCACCACAGCCATGGCTGAAAAAGTTGTGCCCAAATCAATACCTAATATTTTTGACATATTATTTAATTTTAATTATATTACTTATTTACTTATTTTAACCTTAGTTGGTCTGATCACTTTGCCGTCCATAGTATAGCCCTTTTTTATTTCTTCCGTCACAATTCCAGATTCCGCGGAGGACTGTCCTCCGCGGACTTCTTCCGTTGCCTCCATAAGGTTTGGGTCGAATTTTTGGCCAATGGTTTTTATTTCTTCAATCCCCTCTTTTTTAAGAAAATCTAATATTTGATTTTGTATTTGCAAAAACCCCTTGGTCCATTCAACGACTTGTGGCGAACCCGTTGAGCTATTTTTTAAATTTTCCGGCAGTTGTTTTTCGGCTAAATAAATATTATCTAAAATCGGTAGAATTTTTAAAATCATATCTTCTTTCACGTATTTTCCCAAAAATCCAATCCTTTCTATTTCGTCTTTTTTGTAATTCAAAAAATCGGCGCGCTCCCTTTTCCAGCCATTCAAATATTCCTCGCATTTAAGCTCAAGCTCCTTGAGTTTATCCTGAGCCGCATCGAAGGATTTTCCATTGTTTATGTTATTTTCTTTTGTCATATGTCATATTTATGATTAAAACTGCTCCAGTTTTTTTAATATATCATTGATTAAATTAATATTTTCGTTATGAGCATTCTTTGACGGCCCAAGTATTTCTAATATTTCAAATAGATTATCTTTATTTTGTATTCTTGTATAGTTGAGCGTTGTTGATGCCTCTGACAACGACTTCATTAACTCCTCTGCTAGTTTTATTTCCTCTTCTATTTGCTGATGCGCTGTCCTAATTTGTCGCGCAATAAAATCAGAGAAAGTTTGCCCGCGTTCTGTGGAAATTTTTTCTGCAAAATATCTATATGCCTTTTGCGTTGGTATTCTGCCGGCCGAGGTGTGCGGCTGGGTTATGTATCCAGCTTCAGCAAGTTCTTGCAAATCGTTTCTGATAGTTGCCGGACAAACATCTAAATTGACACTTTTTTTTAAATGAATTGAACCAACAGGTTCCGCTGTAGAGATATATTCTTGAATCAGGGCATTTAATATTTTTTCCTGGCGTTCGGTCATCATATGGCTATTCTATAAAATTAGCAGTCGCTTGTCAAGAGTGATAGGGGCATTATATTTTTTATTTATTTTTTCTATCTGCCCTTTTTTCATCTATTTCTTTTAAATATATTTTTCTTATTCTAATATTTTTTGGAGTTATTTCTACCAGCTCATCGTCGCCGATATATTCCAAAGCGTCTTCCAGACCCATTGTTTTTGGAGTGTTAAAGTGTTCTGTGTTTCCTTCACCTTTCGACCTCATATTAGATAATTGTTTTGTTTTACAAACATTTACCCTTATATTATTGGGTCTTGAGTTTTGGCCTACAACTTGGCCTTCGTAAATTTCTACTCCATGGCCAAAAAACAATATTCCTCTGTCTTGCACGTTTTTTAATCCGTAAAGGTTAGTCGGGCCAGATTCGCAAGCAACCAAGGAACCCTGTTCTCTTTCTTTCCAATTTCCGGGGTCTGGCAAGTATTGATAAAAGGTAGAGTTTATTATGCCCAGCCCTTTGGTATCAGTTAAAAATTCGCTTCTGTACCCAAAAAGTCCTCTGGTTGGAATTATAAATTCCAAAAAGATTATTCCTCCGTTATTCCTCATTTCTTTCAATTCGCCTTTTCTGCTCCCTAGTTTTTGTATTACTATGCCATGATATTTTTCCGGAACTTCAACGAAAACTTTTTCAAACGGAGTCATTTTTTTACCGTTGATTTCCCTTGTGATGACTTGCGGCCTTGAAACTTGAAATTCAAAACCTTCTCTCCTCATTCTTTCTATTAAAATTGCCAGGTGTAATTCCCCTCTTCCAGAAACTATCCAGTTGCTTTTATCTGTTTCTTCTACTCTTAACGCAACATCAGTTTCTAATTCTTTGAAGAGTCGTTCTCTTATTTGTCTTGAAGTTGGAAATTTCCCCTCTTTGCCGGCAAATGGAGAATCATTAACTATAAAAGTCATTTTTACGGTTGGTTCTTCAATATTAATTAACGGCATGGCTTCCGGGTTTTCTGGGTCGGCAATTGTTTCGCCGATAGTTATGTCCGGAACGCCCGCAACAGCGACGATATCTCCAGCTTGAATGATGTCGGCCTCAATTCTGTTTAATCCGTAAAAAGTCATTAAAGAAACCAATTTATATTTTTTAGATTGCCCTTCTCTGTTTATGTGAGTTATTTCTTGTCCTGTTTTAATAACGCCGTTATGAACTCTTCCAATAGCAATTTTTCCTTTAAAATTATCCGTGATAATTGAAGTAACTAATATCTGTAACGGTTTGTCTTTATCTGCAATCGGAGAAGGGATATGCTGTAAAATAGCGTCAAAAATTGGAGCAATATCAGTCATTTTATCTAAATCTGTTTTTAGGCCGGCTTTTCCGGCGCGTCCGGAAGCATAAATTACCGGGAAATCCAAAGAATGATCTCCGGCTCCTAATTCTAAAAACAATTCAAGGGTTGCTTCTAAGGCAAATTTTGGCCTGGCTCCCTCTTTATCTATTTTGTTTATAATCACAATAATTTTGTGGCCCATTTCCAAAGCTTTTTTTAAAACAAATCTGGTTTGAGGCATGGGTCCCTCTTTGGCATCAACTAAAAGCAGACAGCCATCTGCCATATTTAAAACCCTTTCTACTTCTCCGCCAAAATCGGCGTGGCCAGGAGTATCAATTATATTTATTTTTGTTTTTCCATATTGCACAGACGCATTTTTAGAAAAAATAGTGATTCCTCTTTCTCTTTCTAAATCGTTGCTGTCCATAATGAATTCTTGGCCAATAGTTTCTTTATTTAAATGAGTTCCCGACTGACGCAAAAGCGCGTCCACTAATGTGGTTTTACCGTGGTCGACATGAGCAATGATTGCGATATTTCGTATATTCATAGTAAAATATAATTATACATCAAAATTTATTTAATGTCAAATAAAAAATCCCTCGAATAAAACATAGGGGACTTTTTAAAACTATTTATTAAGCAACGGGTCTTTAATTTATTTTTAACAATTCCACTTCAAATATCAATGTGGCGTTTGGAGGAATAATATAAGTTTCTTTATTTGGGTCGCAATCTTTGACTCCAGCGCATCCAAATTTACCGCCATAGCCGATACCCTGTTCTCCATAGCCTAATTCCGACGGTATTATTAATTTTCTTTTTTCTCCAACCTTCATTCCCAAAATCCCTAATTCCCATCCCTGTATCACTCTATTTTGTCCTAAAGTAAACTCAAAAGGTGTTCCCCTATCTAGGCTTGAATCAAACTTTGCCCCATTTTCCAATACGCCCGTATAGTGCACAGTAACTGCGTCGCCTGTTTTTGCTTCTGCGCCACTTCCTTCTTGCAATATTTCTATTTTCACAGTTTGAATTTCGTTATTTTCAGAAGTTATTTTCTCTTCCTCTTCGTTTATTAATTGATTATTTGCTGGTTTTTTCAAAAGAAAATAACCTCCGCTAATCGCGATAATTAAAATTATTACAACTATTGTTAAAATTTTTTTATCCATATTGTTGTTCCTTAATTATATTTACAATTATTTTACACTATATAAATTTCTTGTCCATAGCCGCCAAGTCCGATAAATTCTGCTTCTCCTTGCAGAATTTGTTCAAATGGCCGGCAGGCAAAACAACCCGACCCGCCTTCGGGTACCCCTCCTTTTGGGCAGTTAAATTTTTGTTTTTCTCTTGCTGTTTTCACTTTTCTAGCGATTTCAAGCACCGCTTCATAAGCTTTTTTTGCGTCTGGCAATTCAACTAAAACAGGATTGTCGTCGCGTTCTAAATACCAATAAGCCGCGCCGGAAACTTTTCTTTTTTGAAGATTATTTAAAAGCAAAAGATAAATCGGAAGCTGAAGCGAGTTTTCTTTTTCTTCGTTTTTGCCGGTTTTAAAATCAATCACGCGGATGCTGTCGTCCTCGGGAATATATTCCAACCAATCTATTTTTCCATTCAAAATAATATTTTCATCTTCCGACAAGAAAAAATTCGGAGGCATATTATTATGCGCTAGGGGAAGTTTCACTGTTTTGCGCGCTAACGGACCGGGATTTTTAACAACTCTTAAAATCATATTTTTACCGCGCTCTTTGGCCTCGGCTTCTTCCTCTGCTTTTTTAAATCCGCCCAGTTTTCCTGAAACTTTTTTCCATTCTTCTTCAAAAGAATTTTCTAACGGCTTTAAAAATCTTTCCTCTGTTTTGTATTGCGATAATCCCTCTAGCGTTCCATGTACGGCTTGTCCCAAAGAGAGAACCGGGCTGGTTATATTTATTTTTCTACCGTGTTCGTTTTTGTAAATATTGCGCAAAAAATACGCCCTCGGGCACTTTAAAAAGTCCGCTATAGAAGAATGCGAAACCCATATAGAATTATATTTATCTTGAACCATATATCATTATAAACTAACGCTGGGCAAAATCGCAAATGTTTTTGAAATCGCAATATTGGCACTGCCAGCCCGGAGTCGGCTCAAATTGGCTATTTTTTATTTTCTCAATTTCTTCAAGTATTTTTTCTTTTTGTGCTTTTATTTCTTTCTCTGTTCCTAAGAATGAGGTCTTTTTACCGTTTTCTAGGTAATAATATGTTAACTCTTTTGGTTGAATTTTCAAAACTTCTTCAGCCGCTATTTGGTAAATTAAAAGCTGTTCTTTATTTTCAAAGTCTAATTTATCTTTTGACTGGCCCGTTTTGTAATCAATAATTGCAACGCCGCCATTAACTTCGTCAATTCTATCAATAACGCCAAACAAAGTATAGTCCCCCACCCTTAAATTAAAAGGTATTTCTAAAGCCAAATCATTATTAATTTTAAAAATCTTCGGCGGATTTTTTGAAAAGTCTTTATAAAAATTTTTAATTATTTCTTTGCCTAATTTATAATAATCTTCCTTTTGTTTTTTATTATCGTACCATTCATCAATCCAGTTCTTCTCATATAATTCTGTTAAATACTCAAACCCCGCGGAGGACAGTCCTCCGCGGGGTTTCGGATCTTTAAAACCGAAAAGATTTTCTTGTTTTAACTTATCCGTCTCATTTATGTCTTTTAAAAATTTATATAAAGCATTGTGCATTGTTTTTCCAAATGAAAACACGGCCTTGCCTCTTACCGGCACTTTTAAAATAAAACCGAACTTATATTGCAGAGGACATTTTTCAAAAGCTGCCAATTGAGAATACGAAAAATGTTCTGGCAAATATCCCTTTTCTGTTTTTATTTCCCTTTTTTCTAAAATTTCTTTTTTTTCAAGTAATTCATTTTGAATATTGGAATTTGGAGTTTGGGATTTATCGCTGTACCCCATTTCAATCATGAATCTTGATAGCCTTTTTTTTCGGGATACCTTTTTGGTTCCTCCGTAATATTCCGCCGAAGTGAAGTAGAGTTCTTTTTTAGCTCTGGTCATCGCCACATAGCAGATTCTTCTTTCTTCTTGCAAGTGAACATCTCCTTTTGGTTTTATATCCTTAATTAATTTTTCCGGCAGTTCAATCGGGTCTTTTCTTTCTATTGTTGGAAATCTTCTATCTACCATATTTACCAAAAAGACATATTTAAACTCTAATCCTTTTGCCCCATGAATTGTCATTACTTTTATCATATCCGGGCCCTGTTCCGGGTCAAATTCCAACTTACCTTCTTCGCCAGATTCTAATTCCAAATTAATTTCATCCATAAAGTTTTTTAAAGTCGGCTCTATGGTTTTTTCCTCAAAATTTTTTATCTTTTTATAAAACTGATTTAGCAGGTCAATTTTTTCTTGGTCGTCTTTATCTGCCAAATATTTCAAATATCCCGAATCTTCTAAAAATGCCACTAAAATTTCCGACACCGATTTTTCCCGCGCCATCTGACTATGTTTTTTAATTAAAGATAAGACAAAAGCAATCCTTTCTTGCGCAATGGCCGATATGCCCCGTATTAAAGGCAGTTCTTCCAACGCCTCAAAAAGCGATTTTGTTTTTTTATAACTATATTGGGTGAGCTTGGCTATATCTGTGTCGGTAATTTCTAAAAATTTTAAATTTAAAATTCTGTAAACAGCTGTTCCTTCGTGGTAATTATCTAAAAGTTTAAAGTATGAAATAACATCCAAAATAACTGACTTTGAGTATAGCCCCCTTGAAGCTAAAAACTGGTAAGGCAAATTAGCTCTTTCTAATGCCTTAATAAATGGAGTCGCCGAATCGTTGGCTCTTGCCAAAATGGCAAAGTCATTATAGTTAGCCGTTTTGTCCTTTTTTAATATTTCTAAAATTTTTCTTATTGTCTCGTTTACTTCTTGGTCTAGAGACTTAGTTTGAATGTGCTCAATAGTCCCATTTTCGTTATTTTCTGCCACTAATTTTTTATCTATTTTATTTATAAATTCAAGCCGGTCCGGGTCGTTGGCTTTAATAAATTTGTATGACAAATCTAAAATGCTTTGGGTTGACCGGTAATTTTTAATCAGAGATATTTGTCTTGCCTCCGGAAAATCCTTTTTAAACTGCACGATATTTGAAAAGCTGGCGCCTCGCCAGCGGTAAATCGCCTGGTCGTCATCGGCGCAAACAGTTAAATTATTTTCTGGCTCAGATAACAATTTTATCAACTCATATTGCGCCCAATTTGTATCTTGAAATTCGTCAACCAAAATATACTTAAATTTTTTCCGGTATTTTTTTAAAATTAAAGGGCGTTTTTTAAATAATTTTAGGCAATAGTTTATTAAGTCGCCAAAATCCAATGAGCTGTTTTCTAAAAGTATTTGCTGATAAACATGGTAAGCGTTAGCCACTTCTTTTATCCTTTCTATTTCTTCTGTTTCAGGCGCGTCGTCTCTTGTTTTTAGACTTTCGGCATATTCTAAATAATTTTCGGGATAAATTTCTTGGTCTTTGCAACGCGAAAAATGATAAATTAAGGATTGTATAAATTTTGTCGGGTTGCCTAAAACTTTATAATATCTGAGGTCGAATTTATCTAAATTTTGGCGAGCTAAAAGCCATCCGGCAGTAGAGTCTAAAATTTTAAAATCTAGAGGAAGACCAATATCTAAAGCATAGTCTCTTAAAACCCTTTCGCAAAAGGAATGAAATGTTGAAATCCACAAATCCATATAGCCGTATTCCAAAATCTTGTCTACTCTTTCTTCCATTTCCGAAGCCGCCTTTTCCGTAAAAGTAACAGCCAAAATTTCTTCCGGTTTTGCCTGGCCTTTTTCAATTAAATTAACGATTCTTTGGGTTATAACTGTTGTTTTCCCGGTTCCGGCTCCAGCCACAATTAAAAGTGGCCCTTTGTTATGAATAACCGCTTCTTTTTGTTCTTTATTTAGTTTTTCTAAATCTAATGGCATATATTATTAATTCCCAAACCAGTTTACGTGTTGGTTCAGACATCCTTCGTCCGCTTGGCCGTTGCAATTATTGTCCAAACCGTCGCAGATTTCAACGTTATTGTTGGTTGGAACGCAAGCCGAACAATCAACGGGACACGAGCACGGGTCTTCGCCGAAATCGCAAGAACCGTTTCCGCAATTCGTGCAGTAAAAAGTTCCGGTATAATGATTGACGCAACCGGGCGTGGCAGGGTAAATCCGTTCGGTTTTTTGGCCGGAACAGCACGCGTCATAATTTTGTCTCTCGCCTTTTTGGCCCAGCGGAATGCAGGGACAATCTTTTGAACAATTTGAATGATATTCTCCGCGCCTGATTTCACAGACTCCGTTATTATTGCATGGCGAACAGCCAGATTGACCGGAACACGAAACCGAGCACAAAGGCTCCTCAGAATATGAAATCGGAAAATTGGTTTCCAAATAAGGATTAAATGAAATGAGCTTATTATTGGACCATCTGTCTCCGCAACCCTGGTCTAAAATACGGTCATTGCTAGAATTAATAAAATAATTGTTATGAAAATTATTGTTGCGCGAAAACCGCGGAGGATTGTCAGGTAAAGGATACCAAAAAGGGAAATAATTTACTCGGATGTCGCGCGTGGTTTCCCCGGCAAGAGATTTATTTATTGCCCGCGAATATCGGCCAATAACATTTTCCGAAAACTCGCTTCCAATAATCGTATTGCGGAATTCAACCTCAAAACCGTTGAATTGGCAATAATAATTTAAAAATAAACGTTGTCCTTTTTCTTCGCGTAAATATGGATATCTTTCTCCAATGAGGTAATTCTCTGCAATACCCTGTTGAGCTTTCCAACATTCAAACCAAAAAGTTTGGTTTTGCTGACCATTGTCGATAATAATATTATTCAGGAAACGGTTATTGAACGAACCCGCATAAATCCACATTCCGTTTAGCGCATTCAAATGAAATAGGTTATTTTCCACTAAATTATTAGACGAAGTTTCAAGGCGAAAACCGGCAATAGAGGAATTACGTGCAATATTGTTTCGAACTACGCTATTTGATACGCAATTCAAGACGATCCCCTGGTAATTATTGTCCAAAAAATTATTTTCAATAACTGAATTTTCAATGTGTTCCAAGCAGGTTAAATCGGTATCGGAGCGCGACCCAATCAACAATAGAGGGTGATATCCATTGCCAAAAAAATAATTGTTTGAAACTGTAATGTTTTGAACCATTTTTTCAGAACCCGTAAAAGAAATAAATGCCTTGTCAAAATCCATAAAAAAATTGCCACGAATTATTAAATTGGAACCCTTTAGCGACAGGGCAGTAACATCAGTTTTGTTTTTTCCCCAAAAAACAATATTTTCAACTGTGGCGCCGTTTTGTTCCGCCATCCACAGAACCTTGGTTGCCGGGTCTTCGGCTTCAAAAAAAACCGTTTTTGATTTTTCCGCGTGAACCGTTACGCCGTCTTTTTTGATTTCAACATTTGAAAAAAACTTGTAACGCCCGGGCGGGACCACAATCGTGCCGCCCGAATTGATTTGGGATTGCAAAACAGGGCCATAGTCCGCGCCGTTATTCCAAAAAGGCAAGTTTTGTCGGATGGTTTCAAGATTGGCGCGCTCGGCAAATTTTTGGTCGGATTCAGATAATCGCAAAGTTAAACGTTCCGCTATTGAACCAGACGGCGGAGGCGGAACAGGATTATCGCAACTCCCGCAATCTCTGTAACAGGTGGAGCATGTTTCTGTTCCGTTGCACGATCCATCTCCACAGCTGGAAACA
>JBBTVX010000009.1:0-10001 GCA_038063015.1 Patescibacteria group bacterium | reverse complement strand
TTCCTCGCCGCCGCAGGCGGCGAAATGCGTTCGGACTAATTCAAGAATACTGCACAGATTGGGCGCTTAGCTCAGCGGTAGAGCACTTCGTTTACACCGAAGGGGTCATAGGTTCGAATCCTATAGCGCCCACAAAATTTATTTACGCCGGGGTAGCTCAGTGGTAGCAGCGTCTCTCTGAAAAAGAGAAGGTCGAGAGTTCGATTCTCTCCCTCGGCACATTATTGTTGTTTCAAAAATGGACTAATGGTATAATTATATAATATTAAGGCCATTGGTTCAATGAATAAAAATAAAAACCTTGCTATTAAATTAAGAAAACAAGGAAAAAGTTATAACGAAATAGTAAAAACTTTAGGTACACCAAAAAGTACGCTTTCCCTCTGGCTAAGAAACATAGAAATGTCATCCAAAATTAGAAAAAAATTCTGGGATGATGTAAAAGAGAGACAAGCTAAAAGTATCGCCGACTTTAACAGAAAACAAGCTGAAAAAGCAAGAGAAAGAGCGAAAGAAATTCAAAAAAATGCTGCTAAAAACATACGGAATTTATCTAAAAAAGATTTGCTATTAGTGGGCACGGCTCTCTACTGGGGGGAGGGTTCTAAAAAAACAAGATGGGTGTTGGCATTTTCCAATAGCGATCCCCTAATGATAAAAGTTATAATGAGATTTTTTAAAGAAGTTTGTAATATACCCGAAGAAAAAATGCGAGCGATAGTGCAAATTCATCCTAATGTTACCTCTGAGGAAGCGGTGAATTATTGGTCAGAGGTTAGCGGAATACCAAAATTACAATTTCAAAAAACTTATACAAGATTGAGTCCTAGTAGCAAACAAAAACGGCCGCCGAATGCGCTTCCTTTTGGAACATTGAGAGTTTCAGTTTGTGATTATAAAATAACTAATACGGTTAAGGGTTGGATTCAAGGAATTTCAGAAAAAATATAAAAAATTGCGGGTGTCGTATAGTGGCTATTATGTAACCTTGCCAAGGTTAAGACGGCAGTTCGATTCTGCTCACCCGCTCCAACCCAAAAATTTATTTAGTGATAATAAAACCAATCAAAACGCGTATTTTTAAAGAGGGAGAAAATCTCTTTTCTTTTATTATCCAATACTTTGAAAAACTGCCGGAAAAATCAGTGGTCGTTGTTACTTCAAAAATCGTCGCTTTATCGGAAAAAAGAGTTGCCGTTATAAAAAACAATAAAACCAAAGAAAAGCTAATAATCAAGGAAAGCGAATTTGCGCTGCCCGCAAGGCATGTGTGGCTTACCGTTAAAGATGGCATGATAATGGCTTCTGCCGGAATTGACGAGTCAAATGCAAACGGCAAACTAATACTTTTGCCAAAAGACAGTTTTAAAACGGCCCATTTTTTACGTAAAAAATTACAACAAAAATACGGAGTTAAAAAACTCGGCGTTTTAATTTCTGACAGCCGCACAATGCCTCTGCGCTCCGGGGTAACTGGCGCGGCCTTAGGATACGCTGGTTTTCGCGGAATTAAAAACTATATTGGAACTTCTGATATTTTTGGGAGAAAATTTAAATTTTCGCGGACAAACATCGCTGACAGTCTTGCCGCCGGGGCAGTATTAGTAATGGGCGAGGGAAATGAGCAACAACCGTTATCAATCATTGAAAAGCCCCCGATAGAATTTTGCGACAAAATTAATAAAAACGAGCTGCGCATAGATATCAAAGACGATATATACCGTCCGCTTTTTCCAAAATTTAAAAAATCAGTTTAAAAATGTCTAAATTTTATGCCCTTGACGGATTATATTGATTTATATTCTAACTATTGACAAGGGGCCCCAGATATGATAACATAATACATACTCCCGAAAAGGAGTTTTTTTATTATATGAATACTATATTAAATAGAAAAAGGCATATTTTAAGAAGCAAAATCCCCTTAATTAGCTCTATAATTGCAGGCATTATAGCCGGAGCAATCCTTTTAGGAATGATCGTCCCGCAAACAGCTAAAGCTGAAACTTTTTTAAATAAAGCTCAAGTTGATAAGTTTTATTTAAAAGTTGTCAAAAAAATAAAGATGGTTGTTACCGCTTATTCAAGCACGCCAGAACAAACAGATAGCACTCCTTTTATTACATCTTCTGGCAAAAATGTAGCAGACGGAATCGTTGCCAATAATATGTTGCCGTTTGGCTCTAAAATCAGAATCCCTGATGTATATGGCGACAAAATATTTATTGTAGAAGACAGAATGCATCGAAGAAAGGGGAAATATCATCTTGATATCTGGTTCCCAGAATATTCTCAAGCAAAAAAATTCGGAGCCAAAATAACCTATATAGAAGTTTTGGAAGATTAATACACAACAAAAAAGCCCCAGCGATATATCGCTGGGGCTTTTTTGTTGCATTCTGGTGCTGTATTTTAAAGATAGTTCGAACGCATTTCGCCGCCTGCGGCGGCAAAGAAACCCGCCAGAGATCCAAAGGACATGGCGGGTGGTTGGTCTGGCTTTCGCCGGATGAACCATCGGCTCACTGCGGGGAGTATGGCTGTCTCGATCTCCTCCGCTCTCGGATGGGTACGACTACGAATTGCCACAGTAGACTGGTGAGCAACAGTGCCAGTGGAAAGACTACGAGATCCGCCCAGAGATCGTGGGAAGAATACGCCGCCAGAACCTCTTGTTGCTTCTTCAAATAAAAAATCAGCATTTCTGCTGTTTCTTGAATCAAGTCCTATGAATTCAATGATTAAAAAAAATTTTCTTTTAATGATTCCATACTTTTTAATTTAATACTTTTTTATTTAGATACCAACCGATTTTTGAAGGGTAGTTTTCTTTTTTATAATGCCGTCTTTTTACTGATTCCCACTTATCAAAAACCTCCTTTTTTCTATTTAAATATAATGCTGGATTATTTCCATACATAAATTTTGCTAATTTTTCTGAGTCATCGATATATAGACTAATGTTGTATTGAGGCATTCTTTTTAACCTTTTATTTATCATCTTATGGATCGCTTTTTCTAAAATACCCAGTCTTTTACATAAATCGGCATTAAACTTTTTCATAAATGATAAGCTTACTGCAACGAATGAAGATTTTATCTGTTTTGTGCTATTGACATTATAAATATAAACTGAACCATCGCCATCAAAAAATCCGCGCGCAAAATCAGAGAAATATTTTTCAGGAACATTTATAATTTGTAAATTATAAGTTTTTCTCGGATAAACACCCAAATTTATTAAATCTTCAGCTAAAACAGAATTACGGACCTGGATTTGGTAGGCGATGCTCTTAGATCCACCAGATTTTTTACTAATTTTATAATCTGAATTCATAGCTTCAGCAATTTTTTCTAGGTGTTCCAAATCAACAGATGTGATATTAAAAGTATATTTATTTTTTATTCTATTACAATCCTCTGTTATACAGCCATCGGCAACAAAATAACCCAAAATGTATGCCATATCGCTGGACCAAATCTTGAAAAAATCAGAATTAATATACTTTTTTTGTACTATTCCCATGTGCCGCGAGTGGGACTTGCACCCACAAGGGTTATACACCCACAGGATTTTAAGTCCTGCATGTTTGCTAATTTCATCACCGCGGCAAAAATCTGCTAAATCTGAGGCCACGGTCGGAATCGCACCGACGTATACTTCTTTTGCAGAGAAGTGCATTACTACTTTGCTACGTGGCCAATTTATTGTTATTTTATATTATTTTTGCTCGTTTTTCAATCCGTTTAATAACTCCTCAATTCTGCCAGCTTTGCTGATTTCTTTGTCTTTCACAAACTTTATTTTGGGAATCGGACGCATTCTTAATATTCTATTAATTTTAAACTGCACATCATAAACCGATTTATCAAGAGCGCGTATAATTGCATCCGCTTTTTCATCGGGAAAAACAGAAATATAGGCCTTGGCGTCAATTAGGTTTGCCGTTGTGTCAACGCGCGTTAAAGTAACCAAAATCTCTGGAGAAAAAGCAAAATCTTTTAAAATAATTTTACTTATCTCTTTTCCCAGCAAAGAATTAACTCTTTCAATTCTATTATTCATTATAATTTCGGGCGAATGCCCGCCCGTAGCGAAGCGGAGGAAATTACATAAATCAAGTAATTTTGTAAAATTTTTGCGAAGCAAAATATAATTTTTACAAAATTGCGTAGAGTGGCGGAGCCACGATGATTTCTATAGTTCTCCTTTTTTTCTTTCTTCGATATATGCCACTAAAATATCTTTTGTTTCAATTTTTACATTTCCTTCAAACAATATTCCTGCTTCGTCGCCTTTCTTTAATTTTTCTACATCTTTTTTGTCTCGTTGAAGGTTTATTATTTTTCCCGTTCCAACCTTTTGGTCGTCTCTTAAAACATTAAGCTTTAATCCTTTTTTAAATTCTCCGTCTGTAATTTTCCCGCCCACAATCTGCCTATTTTTTTCTCCCCAGAAAACCACTAATGTTTTTAATCTGCCCAGTTCTTTATAAACTATTTCAGAGTCCAAACTTTTTTCCATAATTTGCCTTACTTCCTGGATTAATTCATAAATTATATCAAATGTTTTTATTCTTACTTTTTTTTCTGTATCGTTTTTTAATAATTGCAAAACTGTAGGGCTAATCTTAACCCTAAACCCTATAATCTGGGCCTTTGACATGTCTGCCAACTTTGCGTCTGTTTCGTTAATGTCCCCTGCCTCTGTTTTTAAAATTCTCAAAATAACCTGGTCTTGAGGCAAACTTTTTAATACGCCTTCAATGGCCTCTAACGAACCGAAAACATCTCCTTTTAATATTATATTTAAAACCTTTTTATCAGGGCCAGTTTCAATAACGGTTGTATTTATTTCTCTTTTTGGCTCCTCTTTTTTTATTTTTGCCATAGCTTGCTCAACTGTGGCATAGCTCTTAAATTTTTCTCCGACGCCGGGAACTTTTTCAAAACCCAAAACAATTGCCGGTTGAGATGGGTAGGCCTCTATAATGGGCTTTCCTAAAAAATCTTCCAAGCTCTTCACTCTAGCTAATGCTAAATCTGTGGCAATAAAAGCCTTTTTCTTTAAAATACCTTTTTCAACGATTACTGTTGCCACTGGCCCTTTTAAGCTGTCCATATACGACTCAATAACGAGACCCTCGGCAGGAATGTCTATTTCTGCTTTTAATTCCTGCATATCCGCCACTAATAAAATCATTTCTAATAATTCTTTAATGCCTGTTTTTTCTTTTGCTGAAACCTTCACCGAAGGAACCATTCCCCCCATTGATTCAACAAGAATATCAATTTTCGAAAGTTCTCTTTTAATTTTTTCCGGGTCAGCTGTCGGTATATCTATTTTATTTAAGACAACTATCATTGGAATCTCCGCTTTTTTTATCGCTATTACTGCTTCTTTTGTTTGCGGCTGAACCGATTGCGCCGCATCAATAACCAAAAGAGCAATGTCGGCAACTTCAGCGCCACGGGACCTCATAGCGGAAAAAGCCTCGTGGCCAGGCGTATCAATAAAAGTTATTTTTCTTTGCCCTGAGCCTGTCGAAGGATTATCCATTTCTACTTCATACGCTCCTATATGCTGGGTTATGCCTCCTGATTCTTTTGAGGTGATTTTAAAATCTTTAATCGCCTCTAAAAGCGAAGATTTTCCATGGTCAACATGCCCTAAAACAACTACAACAGGCGGCCTAATTTTTAATTTTTCTTTTTTTTCTTTTTTCATAAATTAGCTCATGGCTCTTTTTAACGCTTCTTGCTCTTCGCCAGATAAAGAATGCTCTGATTTGCCATTTTTAACAGCTTTGGCGTAAACCCTGTTTCCTTCTTTAATAAAAAGACTGGAAATCACAAAACCATCATTCTGCCCATCTAATAAGGCTATAATAAAGCTCTGATTTCCTCCCAAATTATTGAACGGATTGAATCTGACAACTCCTATTTTTTGAAAGGTTTTTTCTGAAATACTCTCTAAACTTTTTATCCGGGCAATAACTCCATTTATTGCTTCTTCTTGATTTTTAGTTTTATCAATTTGCTTAAATAGAACCTCTTTTAAGTCTTTAAGTTTGCCTTTTTCCAATAATAAGTCAAATTTTTTGTTTGTTTTGTAAGAATAAAAAATCAAAAAACCGTTCAAAACAGCCAATGCCAAAAACGCCACCCCCGACACTGTAAGTAAAACAATAAACGTATCCATAATAAAATCAAGACCTATTAAATAATAGGTCTATCATAAACTAATTTTCTAAAAACTTCAACCTATCAATTTTGTCAATGAGCCGTTTTCTATCAAGTTTTTTGGCGGCAAATTATTCAAACTGTTAGATTAAATCTTTCTTCTTGTCTTCAAATTCTTTTTTATCAATTTCGCCTTTGGCATATCGTTCTTTCAAAATTTCAAGCGGCGATTTTTCATGATTGTAAGCGCCGCGGGATTGACTCGCAAGCCATTTGATAAGCGCCACAATTCCGGCGATTATCAATACCCACCACAAAATCATAAAAATCCAGCCAAAACCGCCCAAAGGCGTAAATCCAAAGTTCATCATAGAATTATTTGATTGATTAGAACCGAAAGGAGACGACCACCCTCCCCACATCATATTCATCATCGGCATAAAGCCGATGCCTTGCAACGGGATTGCGGCGGAAGTATCGCAACCGCTCAAGCGCTTGCCCATCGCAACGTGTATTTGCTCCTCGCCTTTTTCGCCCATCATTTGAATCATCATATTATTCATCGCCTCGTGGGAATCACCCATCATTTGGCCCATAAAATATTCGCCGAGCGCTCCGAAATTGTCATCTGATAAATCCTTGCAGAACAACTCTTTGACTTGAAGTTTTTCCCAAACTGCTTTCCCCTCGGCTTCTTCGCGGGCGGTATGACCATCTGAACTTATTGCTGTATTGTCTGTTATTCCTTGAGCAAAGACAACGCTGCCAATAAAAAGTGTAAACACCATTATACTAATTAAGCTGAAAATAATTTTTTTCATAAATTTTTTAATTAAAAAGTTAAAATTTTATCGCATTCTTGAACTAATATGTACAAGTCTTCTATGGTATTCATCGGACACGTTTTAGTCGCTTCTTGTTTACGCAATTTTAAGCATGTGCTGCATGCCAGAATTCGCGCTTTGTCCGATTTCAAAAACTCTGCTATCTGTTCTTGAATGTTAAAATTATCCGAACTACCCGTTTCGTACTCCACTCCTTCCCCAATAAGAAAAATTTTGACTCCATCTCCCCGCTTGAGAGCAAAATTCGCTAAGCGGAAAGCGTTCCAATTAGTTTCCGATTTGTTGGTTGAAATAATAATACCAAGTTTCATAAATTCTATAGGTTATTAAAATTTTTATAATAATTTGCCATCTGCTTCCAGTTATTCTTTGAAAGACTTTCTCAATGCGTTAGAGACAATCCCGCTTAGCGATACCCAAAATCCGAATTCTGAAAATTGGCGGTGTTTTTTGGACGAAGTTCGAACATTTTTTGAGCAAAACTCTGAATGATTGCGCGCTTCGCGCGCAAAACCTGAATGCTCGGGCGGGCAAAAAGGAAGGGGGTTGGGGGGAAGGAATTTTTGCCCGCCCTCGCTTTCCGCCGCCGCCGAATTTCGTGCCAACGAAGTTGGCGCGCCGCCTTTTATTCTTTTAACTTTTTCACTCCGACAACTCTCCAACCTGAATGAAGCGTTGCGCCTTCTGGTATATTAACATAAATTCCTTCTTCATCTGAAATTGTACCTACGCCTGATTTTGTTGTTTGCTCTAAATTTTCTTGCGTTAAAACTTTTTGCCTAAATCCTGGTGTAGTAATTTCAAAAACAAATTTTCCCTGTTCTGGAACTATATCCGAAACTTGGATAACTTTTTTATCGGTATAATCAACCATTTTGTCATTATAGAAAATTTGTTCAGTCGTTGGCTGAATAACGCCAGATAATTCCTTGGACTTAATCTCAAAAAGTTTTAGACGCAAGGCTGAACCGCTTGGACTAACATAATAAACAGATTGCGAAAATAATTCGTCAAGAAAGCGTGTGATGTCTTCCTGCCGCTCTAAATATTCTTGCTCTGCATAAGGTATTTCGTAATCGCTTGAAGTGTGAATTTTATACTCAAAAGTTCCAGAATTTTCTATAAAATTCACAATATCTGAAATTTTCTGAAATTGGGCAAAAAATTCCGCTAATTCTGTTTTTTTATTTTCAACATACGAATCAATTTGTTCTTGAGAAATGGAAACATTACTATTTATTTTACCCGCTAACGCAAAAAGGGATTTTTTCAAAATATCAATTTTTTGTTCTTCTGAAATTTCCTGTTGCTCAATTTGCGTCATTCCTGTCAATTCTCGTTCCACCTCTTGAATAGATTTGATTTCAGAAGGTTCAAAAAATTTATAATCACCCTCGCCATAAGCAAATTTAATTTTTACTGCTTCCTCTTTTTGTTCTATACGTTCTTTTTCCCGTTGTTCGGCTTCTGTTTTCTCTTTTTCCAATCTTTCTTCCTCTGTTCTTTTGTCCTGTTCATCTTTGATTCTCTTTTCAAAATAGGTTTTTAGCGGAATTTTCTGCCCTTCAATTTCCACTTGGTATTCTTCATTATTCGGATCAGCAATACAACCAATTAATTTTTCAACATATTCTTTTTTGAAATTTCTATAATTCGCTAATATCTGATTTACGCCCTCGGAATCCAAATCTTTAACGAGATCTTCAACCAACACTCTTGAAAATCTTGGAAAATTTCTAATATACCTACTCTCTAAGGAATTATTATCTACATATTGCTTCACTGCAAAAAAGAAATATTCATCATCTTTTTTCAAAAGTTCTGAGAATATTTTTTTTTGATTTTCTTCAACATCGTTTCCAAATTCTAAATCTTCTCCTTGCTTTTCGCGCCAAAGTCCAACAACTGTTTCGGGTAAAATTTGCGTCGAATTTATTCCCAACTCATTTTTTATCAAATCAGTCAGTTCTCCCTGTATTAACCCGGGGTCAATATTGACCTTATCTCTACCATTTTCGGATAGAACCGCTCGCAATTCTTTTTTTCCTTCCTCACCCAAATCTTTTGTTAGTAGTAAATAAATCATTCTACTTGTCCTACCGTTCGCATCTAAATATGGATGTATCGCATTCAGTGATGAGGATATGAGCAAAGCAATATCTTCCATGTTTTTACCTTCTTGGCTCATTGCTCTTGCTGTTTGTAAAACCTCGGCTAAAAGCTCAGGTTTTTCTTCTTGTCTTGGAGGAACATAGTCAGTACCTAAAAACATACTTTCAAGCGCCACGGCTTCCCCATCCATTTTCCAATCTTCCTTTTTCTTATCTCGTAAAATTCCATTCAGGCCACTAAGTAATTGCGAAAATTCCTCTGCGTTTAAATTTTCAATAAATTCACGCCTATGTTCTTCATCGGAAAAAATTGTTTCAAATTTTTTATTATGAAATGGTTCAATGTTTTCGGCAGTATTTAAAAATCTTAAAAGCACCTCAGCGCGTTGCTCGCGATTTTCTGATGACTCTTGATTTTGCACATCAAAACCTCGTAATTTTTCCATAATTTTTATTTCAATAATTCATCTGCCGGAACTCCAAGAGCTTCGGCTAATTTCTGAATTGTCGCAAGCGTGGGGTTTCTTTTTCCGTTTTCAATCCCGCTAACATAAGCTCGATGAACTTCTAATTTGCGAGAAATTGCACCTTGCGACAATTTTTTAGCGGTTCTTATCCGCTTTAAATTTTTTCCAAGTTTTGTTGATATTTCAGCCATATAAGTTATTAACATTATAATCCTTGTTGCATTATTAGGCAATGTTGTATTATAATGATACATATGAACACAGGGAGAAAAATTGTTGTGTGCGCACGGGTGAGCGGGGCAAGCACAACTCCATTTATGGCGGCGCATTTTGCAAAGCAAAATACGAAATTCGGCGGCGGCGGAAAGCGAGGGCGGGCAAAAATTCCTTCCCCC
>JBBTVX010000008.1:0-2416 GCA_038063015.1 Patescibacteria group bacterium | reverse complement strand
GCGGGCAAAAATTCCTTCCCCCCACCCCCCTTCCTTTTTGCCCGCCCGAGCGTTCCGCCGAGCGAAGCGAGGCGGTTATGTCAGATTTCGCTTCTTGGATTTGTGTATCAGGTTTGGCAAAATGATTTCAAAAGCATGCCCCGTAGGGAACTTGTTCTCCTTCGGGGTTTGCGAAGGTTTTAATTCGGGAGCAGGCATAATTTTTATCTCGCATACAAGAATTTGACACGAATTTAATTGGGCGTATGATAAAGTTATGAAAGAAGATTTTTCAGAGTTAATACAATATTTAGATGAAAAATTCAAAAAAGTTGAGACTGATTTTGTTGGTTTAAAAAGTGAATTTAATAATCTTCAAACTTCGGTTGATGCTTATGCCTATAAAGCTGATGCTTATTTTCAAGAAATGGCAATGTTAACAAATAAGGCAGACAGACTGGAAAAATGGATTAAGCAAATTGCCGATAAACTTGGAATGAAATTAGAGTACTGATTTTATGGGTTTATGCATAAAAACTAATCACAGCCAAGAGCTGTGTTTTTTGCAGGATTATTGCCGCGAGGCGGCGAAGCCGATTTGAGCGAGCCCCGTGATAAATCCTAATGCTTTTGTAAATTTGCAAACAGGTAACGTAACAAGTAACGTGATAGGTAACGTGACAATCATTGCTTTAAATATAGATTAAACTCGAAAAATCCGGACAAAATTAAATTAAAAAGGTCGCGATTTATAAAAAAGTAAAATCCGCCGGCTGGCGGAAAAAAATAATATGGGAGTTGGATGGGCAAATAAAAAAAGATGGGACAGAAGGAGAAAAAAGAAAAAGAGAGGCAAAGTAGTAAAGAAGAAATAAAAAAAATCTGGACCAGCAAGAGGCGTTAAATATATTAAAGATGGGGTGTAATGTATTTTTGACTGGCCCGCCGGGAAGCGGGAAAACTTTTTTATTAAACAAATATATTGATTATTTAAAGCAACTCCATAAGACGGTGGCGGTTACTGCTTCCACTGGAATCGCCGCTACCCATATGAATGGCATTACTTTGCATTCTTGGTCTGGATTGGGGATTAGAGACAGGGTTACTGATAAAGATATCCGTATTTTAATGGGCAGAAAATATCTTAAAAAACGGCTGAAAACAGCTGAGGTTCTTATCGTAGACGAGGTATCAATGCTAAGGCCGAATCAGTTTGACGCAGTAGATAAAATTTGCCAGTATTTTAAAGCAAGCTTTGCTCCATTTGGCGGAATGCAGGTTGTTTGTTCCGGGGATTTTTTTCAACTTCCTCCGATAGAAAGAAACGGAGAGGCGAAGTTTATTGTTGAATCAAACGCTTGGAAAAATTTAGAAATGAAAATTTGTTATCTTGAAGGACAATTTCGTCATAAAGATGAAAAATTATCTAATCTTTTAAATCATATACGAGATAATCGAGCCGAAGAATCTAAAGAAATTTTGCTTAACAGCCGATATTTAGAAAACCAATTTTCGCTCAATATAACTCCAACTAAACTTTATACTCACAATGCCGATGTGGACGCTATCAATAGTGTTGAATTGAGTAAAATAGAGGGAAAAGAATTTACCTATCAAATGACTTCAAAAGGACCAAAAGAACTAGTAGCTTCTCTAAAAAGAAACTGTTTATCGCCAGAAATATTACTTTTAAAACAAGGGGCTCAAGTGATGTTTATTAAAAATAATTTTGAAATGGGATATGTTAACGGCACCCAAGGCAAAGTGATTGGTTTTAATAATGAACAAATGCCGATTGTAGAGACATTTTCCGGCAGAAGAATTACAGCCAAAATGGCTGGCTGGACAATAGACGAAGATAATATTATTAAAGCCCAAATTAACCAAATACCATTGCGTTTAGCTTGGGCGATAACTGTTCATAAAAGCCAAGGTATGAACTTAGACACGGCTGAAATAGACCTTTCAAAATGTTTTGTAGAGGGAATGGGATATGTGGCTATTTCTCGGTTGCGAACATTGGCTGGACTTAAGCTCGTGGGAATAAATAACTTAGCTTTTTATGTAAACGAAAAAGCCGTTGAAATGGATAAAGAATTTAGAGAGATGTCTGATGAATCAATGGGAGATTTAAGAAAAATGTCGGCTAAGGAAATTGAAAAAAAACAAAAACGATTTATTAAGTCTTTGTGAGGATATTGATTGGATTAAAAAAATGATAGAATAAAAAAACAATTGATGCCAATATTAAATAAAAAACAAAAAGTTTTTCTTCTGTCCGCGGCGGGGGGAATTTTTATTCTTGCTATGTTTGGATTTTATTTTTTATCGGCTTATTCTCGAGCCGCGTCGTTTAAAATAACAATCAATAATAATAGTGAGCAAACCAGTTCAAGGCAGGTAACCTTAACCTTAAAAGCCGGTCCCGACACTAAAA
>JBBTVX010000007.1:0-6309 GCA_038063015.1 Patescibacteria group bacterium | reverse complement strand
CGCCTTGCGGCACAGGCACCTCAAGCCTGCATGGCTACCATTACATCACCCGCGCCTAATTTTATTCTAATATTTTTGTCGGTTGCTCTATTGTTTCCGATGTCTCTGGCGTTAATTCTTGAGTAGCCGGCTCTTCAGCTGGCTCAGCGATAGCCGCGGCAAATTCTTTTTTCTTTATTTTTGTTTTTTTACCTTTAACCGTCCTTAAATAATAGAGTTTTGCTCTTCTGACTTTGCCGTGTTTTACAACTTCTATTTTGCTGATAGCCGGAGAATGTATTGGGAAGATTCTTTCTACTCCAATTCCTTCAACAACTTTTCTGACCGTGATAGTACTAGAAGTTCCTTTTCCGTGTTTTTTGGCAATAACCACGCCTTCAAAAATTTGGATTCTTTCTTTAGCGCCTTCTTTAATTTTTTGGTGCACTAAAATAGTGTCTCCAGGCCTTATGTCCGGCAAGTCGGTCTTTTGTTGAGATAAATTAAATTGTTCTATTCTTGTTGTCATAAATTTTTAATTATTTTTTTTAAATTTTTTGGCAGATCTGATTTAAATTCTTTTATTTCGCCATCGGGTAATTGGATTTTTAAATAAGTTGCGTGTAAAAATTGCCTATCTAAACCTTCTGGCGCAGGTGAATTTTTAAATCCATACATCTTGTCTCCTGCAATTGGATGCTGGATATAAGAAAGATGGCATCTTATTTGATGTCGTCTGCCTGTTTTTATTTGAACTTCAAGTAAAGTATATTCTCCATAGCGTTCCAAAACTTTATATTCAGTTATTGCCTCTCTTTTACCTTCGGACCCCGGTTCGCCTGTTAAATAAACTTTTTGTTTTCTTTTATCTTTCGGCGCTCTGTCTATCAAAGTATGAATTATTCCTTTATTATCTTTGACGTTGCCGACAACTAATGCAATATATTTTTTATCTACCTCTCTATTTTTAAACTGTTTTTGCAAAAAAATCAAGGATTTTGCGCTTTTCGCCACCAAAAGTATGCCCGAGGTATTTTTGTCTAATCTATGAACAATCCCATATCTCGGCGGTTCTCCTGCATTTTTAAATTCAGGATATTTTTCTGTCAGGTAATCAATTAAGGTTTTCTCTCCGCTTATGTCGCCCTCGGGAAAAACTATCACTCCAGCCGGCTTATCAACTACTAATAAATTATCGTCGTCGTAAATTATTTTCATATCCATTGAATGTTAAATATTTTCATTGCCTTTTCCACTCCTTGATATCTGGATGAAAATCAACTTGATAGGGCGGGATTCCGAGAGAAATTCCATATTCTTTTGCTTTGTCGTATTGTTTTTTTCTTGTTCTATCTATTTTAAAAATTCTGTTTTTAAAAATAATAAAGTGGCGAACTTCGTTTTTAAAATCAGCGTACCATGGGTGTTCTAATTCTAGAGCCACGCTAATTTTTTCTGCTGTATTTTCGGCTTCCTCTTCTGAAATCTCAACAATATGCAATGTCCATTGTTTTAACCAAGGGGTTTTATGTTTATCAACAGCTGGCTCAGTTTTTGTACTTAAAATTTTTACCTCTTTGAGGATATCTTTATTTTCTAAGCTTTCCTCAATAATTACACCAGTATAATTCATATTTTTTATTAAGCCTGTGGGCGTTGTAGGGATTGAGCCTACGGCCTCGAAGACGTCAACTTCGCGCTCTACCACTGAGCTAAACGCCCGTATTGTTTATATTTTAAAATTTGGTGGGCGCGGAGGGACTCGAACCCCCAACCTCGAATGTATAAGATTCTTGCTCCGCCATTGAGCTACGCGCCCAAGAGATAAAATTATCTCTTTTTTATTATTTTTTCAAAGTCATCTCTTTCTATTGTTTCTTTTTCAACTAAAGTTTTAGCAACTTTGTCGAGCAGGTCTTTTCTCTTTATCAAAACGCTTTGGGCTGTTTTTTCCGCCTCTCTAATAATTTTTTCAACTTCTTTATCAATTTTTGACGCCACTTCTTCGGAATAATTTCTTTGTTCTGATATTTCTTTTCCCAAAAAAATCATTTCTTCTTTTTCCCCGAAAGAAATCGGCCCCAAAGGCGACATGCCATATTCTTTTACTATTTTCCTGGCTATATCCGACGCCCTGGTTAAATCGTTGGAAGCGCCGGTAGTCATTTCTCCAAATTTTATTTTTTCAGCTGAACACCCACCCAACAAAGTGGCGATTTCAGACATAAATTGATTTTTTGTCGTCATTTTTCTTTCTTCAGACGGCATTTGAAGGGTGTAGCCGGCAGCCATTCCTCTGGCAATAATGGAGATTTTTCTGATGGGCTCTGTGCCAGGCAAAAAAGAGGATACCAAGGCGTGCCCGGCTTCATGGTAAGCCGCTATTTCTTTTTCTTTTTTTGATAAAATATGGCTTTTTCTTTCGGGTCCCAACAAGACTTTTTCGATTGCTTCTAAAAATTCTACTTGGTCAATTTGCGTTTTGTTTTGTCTGGCGGCTAACAAAGCGGCTTCGTTCGCCACATTAGCCAAATCAGCGCCGGAAAATCCAGGAGTTCTCTCGGCAACTTCTTTAAAATTTATATTTCCAGCCAAGGGCTTGTCTTTTGAATGGATTTTTAAAATTTCCGTTCTATCATGGACATCGGGCGGGTCTAAAATTATTTTTCTGTCAAATCGGCCCGGTCTTAAAAGCGCTGGGTCTAAAATATCTCCTCTGTTTGTGGCCGCCATAACAATAACATTATTTTCTCTTTCAAATCCATCCATTTCAACCAAAATTTGGTTTAATGTCTGCTCTCTTTCATCGTGCCCTCCGCCAATGCCGGCTCCTCGGTGTCTTCCTATGGCGTCTAGTTCATCAATAAAAATTATTGAAGGAGCTGATTTTTTTGCTGTTGTAAACAAATCGCGAACCCTGGCGCTTCCGACCCCTACAAACATTTCAACGAATTCTGAACCGGAAACCGAAAGAAAAGGGACGTTAGCTTCGCCGGCCACCGCTCTTGCTAAAAGTGTTTTTCCAACGCCAGCTTGGCCTAATAACAACACTCCCCTTGGAATTTTAGCTCCCATTTGCAAATACTTTTTTGGGAATTTTAAAAAGTCAACAATTTCCACAAGCTCTTCTTTTGCCTCTTTTAATCCGGCTACATCTTTAAAAGTGATTTTTTCTTTTCCATGGCCCTCTGCTCCAAAAAGACGGGCTTTAGCTTTTGTAAAATCAAAAACTTGCACAGCTCCTGATTTTGCTTGTTTGATCATTGTCCAAAAAAAGAAACCGAAAACAACTAAAGGCAGGATGCCAAATATCAAAATAGGGCCCAGCCAAGACCAGGTATTCTCTTTAAGGGGGGCAACATCAATTTGAACTTTTTGCAGATTGTCTTTGTTCACTCCTAAATTTGTCAATAAATCGGACAAGGTGGAATTTGATTCTTTCATAGAAACAGCAGTAGTTTTATCTGCATAATCAATCGCCAGCTGGTCTCCAGAAATTGTAATTTTATTTATTTTATTTTGGTTAATGTCTGAAATCAATTGTGAAATTGATATCTGGTTCGGAGTTTTTTCGGGAAGGTAAAGCAAGCTAAAAATTCCTCCGACCACCAAGAAGATTATAATAACCAGAACAAAGTTTTTTAATAAGGGATTTATTTTCATCATATATTTTTTGAATTTAGATACGTCTAATTTAACATATTTTTTTGAAAAATAAAAGAGGGCGTTGCAGAAACACTACGAGTGTAACCACAACGCCCTTTATCGCTTTCGCTTACGGATGCGTCCAAGGGTCAGGCGGCAATCAGCCTTTTTGTCTGGCAGACTCCATATTGGGCCTGAAGCACAGCTTGAAGAGGCTGGGGCACCCCAGAGAATTTTTCGCCTTCTGCATATTTGTCCATGCAGCCAGCAAAAAATGCTTCTAGGTGCTTCGGGTAAGAGACAATTCGAATCTTGCCATCCTGTCTCTGGACAAGAACGAACAAGCTTTTTATCGTCTCTTTTGTTTTTTTGCCGTTCTCTTGGAGAATCAATGTTTCCCAAGTTCCTTCGAAGTCAACGAATACTGTTCCGTCTCGGCGTTCAAGGAAAAATACTTCCTCACAGATAGCGCTTTCCTTGGCCATGATAGATTTCTCCTCGTTGTGCAGATTACTTGTTTCCAAGAGATCTTTTGCCCTTTTGAGGAGATTCCAGAATAGGTAGTATCCGTTTATCTTCTCTGTGCTCCATCCGAAGTTATTTTCAAGTCGTTTTCTGCTGAAGGGAAAATCCCAGTCGAGAGTATATTTCTCGACAAAGATATTATCAGCGTAAACGCCTTGAATCTTTTCTTCGAACGAACCCACCCCTTCCATTGGGTAGATTTTCTCTTCCTCAACGTTCACGAGGAGAAAACCTCCTCCATACGTCTTGGGTTTTCCATCCTTTATAGAGATCTGGGGGGGAACGTACAGGAACGCAACTCCATTGGTTCCTGGTTCGAAGGCTTCTGCGGCATCCATATCAGCTTCTTGCTGAATTTCTTTGGCCCGCTCATTTCTCCGGTTGATTGTCTGGCTCGTTGTTCTGGTTACGAACGATGCCATTTCTCGCTTGACTTCTTCGAATTCTGCTCTGCCAAAACATGCGTGTTTTGGCACTCGGAATCCTCGGGCCCAAGCAGAAAATGAAGCAGGTTTAGACTCGGGGTCTTCCTGATTCACCTCTTCCAGATAGCGGTTCTTGACCAGGTAGTCAAGAATATCGTGGGCTTCCTGCGCATTGTTCGGTTTTGCCGAGGCGAATTTGTAAGTCAAAAGACTCACAAACCCGGTTTGCCGGTAGGCAGGTTGAGGGTGCCTGTGCAAAATGTCGTTGATTTTAGCCCAGATTTTCTGGACTGCTTCTCGGACTTTTTGCCTGACTGCGGGGTCCGCCAAAGCCTCTTTTGGGGCCTTGCGGTATTCATCAACTTTCCGCAGGAGCTTTACAATGCTCTCGCGGATTGCCTTGGCGTTAGCCTGGAGTTTTTCATATTCTTCCTTACTTATGATTTCAGGAAGTTCAATGTCGTCTCCGAGATCTACGTCCAGGTTTAGACCGATCGATTTAATTTCGGTCTGGCTCATAATACTTACCTTTCTTGCGTTAAAAGTGAAAGCAAAAGCGATTTTAGGTACTAATTTAATCATATCATATAAAAAGTTTTTGTCAAGTCAAAAAAAAGCAACGCCTTGGCGGGTTGCCTATTATTCTTTTATTGGGTCAAAAAGATGTATCATCTTTTTCCCATTTGGTCCGATGCTTGCCTGCAAAAGTAATTCTTTAGAGGGAGATTTGTAATCGCTTATCATAATCATTATTTTCTTTCCGTTCTTTTTAGCCATTTTCGCTATAGGTAGAAAGTCTTCGTCTCCCGATGCAATGCAAACATGGGTTATGCGCGATATTATAGGGATTAGCTCCTGCGCCGTTTTAATCATTATTTCATCAGTGGTGTTGATAGTAGGCACTAGTTGCAAGGGGTCAAATTCTCTATCTTTTCCTTCTTTTAACAATAGCTCCATGTCTTCTGAATCTCTTTTCCTGCGTTCTTCTTCATTTATGATAATAGGGCAGGACACAGGGATGAATCCCTGTTTATAAAAGTATTTCCCATCGGTTCTTATCTTATCTTCTGGCGCAAAGACAAAAATGAATGCAATGTCGCCATAAGAAGATAGCCAAATCTTAAATCTTTCCCATCCTATATCCATGGAAAGCTTTTCTAGCGGTTCGCTCTTCATGTTTATTTCTATGTTGTCATTGTCTATAAAAACCGCTATTTTAACAGGCCTGTCACCGTATGGCACGCTTTGTTTCTCCCATTTTCATTTGCGTTATCAAGGTGCTTTTACTTTTATTTTTAATATTACGTGGCAATATAAATTTGTCAAATTTACAGCAAAAACCCCGCCTTGGCGGGGTTTTTGCTGAGTATTTTTTGCTATTTTTTGTCTGCCAGCTTTAAACTCATTCTGTGTTCTTTTGGTTCTATTAACAAAATTTGAAAATCGTAATTTTTGCCAATTTCTAACGACTCCTCCATTTTTTTTTGCGAGCCGAACTCCGAAACATGGCAGAGCCCCCTGATTTTAGGAAGAATCTCAACGAATGCCCCAAACGAGCTGAATTTAATGACTTTCCCCTTAATAATATCTCCCTTTTTATATTCTTTTTCTATTTCTTCCCAAGGGTTTTTTTTTAGACATTTTAATGAAAGAAAAACTTGATTATTATTGATATTAATAATCTGGGCTTTGACAATTTCTCCGACTTTTACAACTTCGGCCGGGTTTTCAACTA
>JBBTVX010000006.1:52762-72789 GCA_038063015.1 Patescibacteria group bacterium | reverse complement strand
GCGGTGAGAGAGGCGTTGGTTCCTCCGTCCGCCAAAGGAACATCTGTTCCGCCGGTCATATAAATTGTTTGTCGTGTTGGACCAGTAGTGGTGGTGAAATAAAGAGTATCTGTGGTAAATTCCATTGCCCCTGCTTCAGGCGTAGTCATAGATGTGCCTGATGTAAACTTCAAAGGAGCGGTGCTGGCCGCGGTGGTGCCTGCTTTCAAATGCAAGATGGCTGTAGGAGAGGTTACGCCAACGCCGAGAGCGCCTGCGCTGTCTATCCTCGCCCGCTCCGAGCCTGCTGTTGAGAAGTTGAGGGTGTCAGCTGCCGAGCTCCAGAGCCCGGTGTTGGTGTCGGAGGTAAATGACAAAGACGGAGTTCCGACCAGCCCGGCGGGCAGGAGGGCGTAGCCAGAGGAATTAACTCCAAACAAATCTCCGCTTCCGACCGTGAGCAGGTAAGCCGGGCTCGTCGTCCCGATGCCGACGTTGCCTTGAATTATTGCTCCATCAGTTGGCGAAGCCGTCCCAACATAACTAGAGCCAATACTCATCCCGCCGTTAACATTAAATTTACTCCCAATGCTTATAGTCCCGATACTTGTATTATTAGTCGTCCCGTCAATAAATAAACTATTTGTACCAACTTGGTCGTTGTATAAGACATAGTCCCAGTTACCAGTATTAGCCTGATATACAGCATTTGACCATTTAGTAGCTCCCCCAATTTGAAGACCGAAACCAACATTAGCAGCATCGTTTATACCTAGACGAGTCGTGTTAAACTGTCCACCAGTGGCAGTTATTGTACCGCTCACATCTAACTTTGACCCAGGGCTCGTCGTCCCGATGCCGACGTTGCCGGCGCTATCAATTCTCATTCTTTCTACAGCGGCAGAAGTGGTGGCTGTTCCGAAGACAAGTTCTGTAGAATTTACCGTTGCTGAGAACGTATCATCGGCTTCCGCCCAGATTGCCGCGCCAACTAATATTGCGTCGCTGCCGTCTGACTCAAGCGGAGCATTGAAGTTTATTCTTCCTAACTCGTCGCCATCTACTATTGTTAATTCTTTAGTTGCAATAGTTAAAATACCTGCTGACCCTGTTCCAGTTCCAACCGGACCTTGAACATCAAGGAGAGACTGGGGAACCGTGGTCCCGATGCCGACGTTGCCAGTGCCTAAATATGCGGCGCCGGTATTAACATATATGCCCCAATTTGTTGTTGCCCCCGAACTGTCTATAAACAATCCATAATTTACATCTGCTGTTCCCGCTGCGGTAGAAGATATCGCGGTATGAGTTGTAGCTCCGGTTGTTCCCATATTGCCTTGAGCTTTAAAATCCCCTCCCGTAGCATTTAATACAAGATTATTGGTATTAGTTCCAGCAAAATTAACGTCTACTAGCGCCCCATAAAATTGATGCCCGGTTAATGCCCCATTAACAACAGAAGTATCATCAACATCAAGATACATTCCATAAGAATATGGGATAACGGCAGAATTTGTATCTGTTCCGGATATGTCTTGGTCTAGGTAGTAGCCATAGGTTTGTTTTGTCCCAGTGGCAGTATCACTTGAGCTTGTTTGTGTCCCTTTGACGAAATACGAAATAATATCAGTAGTCGCGCCATAACTTGCTGTCAACATTTGATTTGCCGCCGCTGCCGTATTCATCCCATGAATATCTGTAGTGGCGTCACCCAACGTAGCAGTTCCAGTTGCTGTCAAAGCGCCTGTTGATAAAGTTGTGCCGTCAAAAGTTAAGCCAGTTCCTGAACCAACGGCGTTTGTGCCAGTGGCATATAATACTTGATTGGCTGTAATTGTAGCCGGATAGGTTGCTGTTGACCAAGCCGGAGCGGCGCTGGCTCCGGACATTAAAATCTGGTTGGCTGTGGCTGTGCCGGCTAAAATAGCTCCGGCTGTGGCCGTGCTGTAAAAGATGCCTCCATTGGAGGCGGTGAGAGACGCGCCTGTTCCGCCTTGGTCTGCTCCTAATGTGCCTGTTGAAGTGAGCTGTTTGTTGGCGTCGGTAAATACCGGCTTAGAAGCGGTAAGACCGGAACTTATTACTTGACCGCCTGTAATTGTTCCTGTGGTGGTGAAAGTTCCTGTGCCTGAAAAATTATTTGAACCAAATGAAAAATAAGCCGGGGTTACGACTTTGCAATATGTGTCGCCCGGCGTACAGGTTGGAGTCAAGGTGTTGCCCAAAGGAAAATATTCGTCGGTGCCGTAGGTGGCAAAAACAGACAGAATAGCGGAAAATAAACCGGCAACAATCAGACCGACCAGCGCAGAATTAAATAAATTTTTAAAAGGAGATATTTTTTTGGGAGTGTCTATAAATAAAGATTCTGTTGAGCCCACAGCAGAATCAAAAATCTCAACAGGTTTGTTTTTCTGCTTTTTAATTTTTGATGATAATAATTTCCTGCGCTTCGGCTTT
Organism: Patescibacteria group bacterium; assembly: GCA_038063015.1. Taxonomy (GTDB): domain Bacteria; phylum Patescibacteriota; class Minisyncoccia; order Minisyncoccales; family Staskawiczbacteraceae; genus JACPYG01. The sequence goes on along the minus strand of JBBTVX010000006.1, from coordinate 70,350 downwards.
ATTTTTGCCTTTTTTATTTTAGGCATTTTTATTAACTATCTTTATTAACTCAAAATATCTCTAATTTAGCGATTTCTTCCAGTTCTTTTGAAGACAAAATGTTATGCTCTTTTAATGACTTTACTATAATAGCCCACAATTTCTTTTGTTTTTTCTCTTGATATTCCCTAACTTCCTTTTCAGTTAAAAGAACATTTAATTTTTTAAGCATCGCGTCTTGATTGGTTAAAGATTTATTTTTAAAATCGCTAAGCTCTTTTTTGCTTGAAAAAATTTCTTTTAACTCTGGAATAAAAACACCCCTATTATAATCAATTAGGACATCTAAGGTTAAAGATTTTTGATTTTTATCTTTTTTCATTCATTTATTTTACCACAAAAATTAGGCGTCAACACCTGTGGATAACTTATATGCTTTCATAATGGTTTAACCGTTCAATGGTATAATCTGGTTTCAAAACAATGCATATTGCATCTATTCTAAAAGAACTGTTCCATTTTTTTGTAGCAACATAGGCCATGGCGTTATTTTTAATTTTTCTTATTTTCTTTTTATTGATTGTTTCTTCCGGCGCGCCGAAATTTTCCCTTATTTTTGTTCTCACTTCCACAAAAACTAAATCTTTTCCTTTTTTAATAACTAAATCAATTTCTGCGTATTTTGTTTTATAATTTTGTTCTATTATTTTATAGCCATTTTTTTCCAAAAATTTCTTGGCAATTTCTTCTCCTTTTTTTCCGATTTCATTATGCTGGCTCATAATTCATAAATTTTTGGTTTATATTGCAGAGCTTCCGCCATATGGGAAATAGCTATTTCTTCGGCTCCCTCCAAATCGGCAATGGTTCTGGCGACTTTTATTGTTTTCATATAAGACCTTGCTGAAAGCTGGAATTTTATACTGGCTCTATACAAAAGTTCTTCAATGTCTTTTTCCAATTTGCAATAATTTTTAATGTGAGTGTTTTTCATTTGGGCGTTTGATTGAATAGAATCATTTTCAAATCGTTTTTCCTGCTTTTGTCTGGCTAAAACAACCCTCTGTTTGATTGCCTTTGACGACTCTAATAATTCTGAATTTTTCTGATTGTCGGAAAATTCCGTTGTGTCAACCGGCTGAATGGCAATATGCAAATCAATCCTGTCTAAAATCGGCCCCGAAACTCTTTTCTGGTATTTTTTAATTTGCAGAGGAGAGCAAATGCAAATTTTTTTCGGATGATTTAAATAACCGCACGGGCAGGGGTTTGCCGAAGCCACCAGCATAAAATCCGCTGGATACATTACTCTTTGTTTGCTTCTTGAAATAGTTAAATACCCGTCTTCCAAAGGCTGACGCATTGCCTCCATAACACTGTGCGGAAATTCGTTAAATTCGTCCAAAAAAAGAACCCCTCTGTGGGCTAAGCTTATTTCTCCCGGGTGCGGTCTTGCGCCGCCTCCGACAAGGCCAACCAATGAAGCTGTATGGTGCGGCGCCCTAAACTGTCTATTGGTGATTAAAGAACCTCCGGGCGGAATATTTCCCGCCGCCGAATATATTTTGGTTACTTCCAGGGACTCTGTTTCGTTTAAAGGCGGCAATATGCCGGGCAAAGCCCGAGCCAGCATAGTTTTACCCGAACCAGGGGAGCCAACCATAATAATATTATGGCCGCCGGCGGCCGCAATTTCCATTGCCCGCTTTGCCTGCTCTTGCCCCAAAACCTCTCTCATATCAAATTCAGCCGGCGCCGGCAATGCGTCTAAAATTTTTTGCCCCGAGACAGGCTCAATGCTTTTTCTTTTTAAAAAATGAGACGAAAGTTGAATTAAATTTTCAACAGGAAAAACTTTTACTCCTTTTATGGCGCCCGCTTCATTAGCCGAATCCTTGGGAACAAAAAGATTCTCAAATCTAAATTCTTTGGCAAAAAGAGCCATTAAAAGCGCTCCCTTTGTGTGCCTGAGCGAACCGTCAAATGACAATTCTCCCAAAAATAAGGAATTTTTAGGTATGGGAAACCCCAAGACACTGCTTAAAATTCCAACAGCAATCGGTAAATCATAAAGAGACCCTTCTTTCGGGATGTCGGCTGGGGCTAAATTAATGGTGATTTTTTTTGCCGGAAAATCAATGCCGGAACTGGAAATCGCCGCTCTTACCCTTTCTTTGCTTTCGTCAACAGCTTTGTCTGGCAAACCGACAATTTCAAAACCCGGCAATCCCCTGTTTGCCAGATTCACTTCCACGTCCACTTTTATGGTTTCCAGTCCTAAGTTTACAACAGACGGCACTTTAATTAACATACTTTTAAAAATTTTCAATTTTCAATAATAATTGAAAATTAGTTTATATAATATTTTCCCGATTCTTGGTTAATAAAACCCTTTAATTGCATTAAAGAAAGAGCTGTGCCGATTTTTGCGACAGACACGCCCAGTGTTCTGGCGATTAAATCGGCCTCCATCGGCTCTCTTTTCAATTGCTCAATTATTTTTTGCTCCAAACTGCCAGATTTTGTGAGCCCCGAGCTAACAAAATTCTGAGAATTTTGTGAGCTCGGGGCTCTTTTCACTGGGTTTACTAAAACTTTAAAAAATTTTAAAATGTCGTTTGCTTCTGAAACTGGCTCAGCTCCTTCTTTTATCAGTTTTATTGTTCCCTTTGAAACCTCGCTGGTAATCTGACCAGGCACGGCAAATATTTTCCTGCCATATTTTTTTGCGTATTTCGCGGTTATTAAAGAACCGCTGTTTAGACCGGCTTCTACAACTAAAATTGCTTTTGACAAACCGGCCACTATCCTATTTCTTTGGACATATGTCCAATTAACTGGCAAAAATTTTCCTTCGTATTCTGAAATAATCAACCCGTTTTTTTCTAAAATTTCATTGTAAAGTTCTTTTTGATATTCGGGGTGTATTATATCTATTCCGCAGGGCATAACGGCAATAGTTCTTCCGCCCATTCTCACTGTTGCTTTATGAGCGGCTTCATCTCCGCCATACATAAATCCAGAAACAATGGTTATACCCGCCGCCGCTATTTCTGTCACAAGCTGTTCTGTTATTTTTCTTCCGTAACTGGTCAAATGCCTTGAACCCACCACTGCCAAGCAATTTTCTCCCGCCGCTGAACGGGATCCCGCCTTGGCGGGAAAAAATTCTTCCCAATTACCTTTGTAATACAATTTTTTCGGCGCTTCATTGCCAATTTCTTTTAATAATCGGGGATATTTTTGAGCTTCTATTCCAATAACCTGTTCCATATTTTTTTATTGTATCACTTTAATTAAAAAAACGATAACTTTTAATTATCGTTTTTTTAACGCTCTGATATAAGGCCTGCTACTTAATAATTTCTTTCTACTGCAAATTGAAATATTTGGCTACAAATTATCAAAAACTCGTCAGCTTATATCGCCATATAAACCTCCTCGTTTTTTATAATTTTCGCCTCAAATCTTTCAATTTTCGTTACGAAAAATTATTAAGCAGCAGACCTTCCTTAGATTTCTAGTATAATTTAGGTGGGTGTTCTCATGTTAAAACCGCAGTCTTAACAAATTTGAACTCCCATAAAAAAGCTCGTATAGAATCTAATATGGAAATATCAGAGCTGTCTTTATTTTAAATCTTTAAGAAGGTTAGTCAAGGGTTTAAATACCCAGAGTTTTAACTAATTGTTTTATTAGAGAAACAACAATCGGAGGAGGCATTAAACTATTTGAAGCAACCCCTTCGTCGTCTAAAATCTCCCAGGGATTTTCAATGGTTTTAACCTTGTTTTCTTTTTCATCAAAAATATAATTGTATTCTGGGGTAATTTCATAATCGTCAACAAAATCTTTTATTTTGTTTACAGGAATAGAGTTTCTCAAAAAAACTTTTGAAATGCCCTGCAAAGACATTGCCTGTTTTATTAAAACTTCATCTTTGTCCAATCTTTCTCTGATAGGCTCAATTCCCAATTCGTCTCCTTCTTTTGTCGTCATTCTAGGACGCGAACAATTTGAATTGTCGCAAGTTAAATAAAATTTATTTTCCTTTGCCGAATGCCCAACATTTTTTGTGGGTAAAAGTTTTAAATTTCTTGATGTTTGGCAAAGAGGGCAAATTACTCTATATTTTATCCTTTGGTCAATGACCGATGTTGGAACATCTATTAAAATAAAAACATCGGGGTCGTCTCTATAACCAATTAAATCTCTAAAAAACAAAGAGTAAGAAACTTGGTCCAAATCTCTTGGAAAGCCATCTATAAAAATCGCCTTTCTGCCGAGCTTTGCGATTTCTCGCTTGGCTAAGGCCAAAATTAATTCAGAAGGCAAAAGAATTTTCGTGCTCCTCTGTTCTAAAGACTTGATTATGCTTTCTAAGGGCAAATATCCCCTATAACTTTTTTCTAAAAAAGCAATAAATTCTTTTTTCTTGTTTTCGTCGCTAATAATTTCATCAAAAGACCTCACCATGTCTCCGACAGAAAAATGGGCTATTTTATCCTTGTCTATAATTTCGGCTAACATTTTTGCGTATGTTCCTTTGCCGGAACTCTTTTTGCCAAGCAAATAAGCGACGAAAGTATTTTCTTTTAAATATTCTCTAAGTTTTTTAATTTCCGGACCGGCTTTGTATTCAAAATACTCCTGACGGCTTTTAAGGTCTGTCAAATCAAATTTTTTGGAAGAATCTTCTGATTTTGTTTTAAAAATTGGAAAATCTATATCTTTCATATCGTAGATAATGCGGAAATAATGATATTTTTCAACACGCCAAGCCCACGGCCAGCCCGAATTGAAAAATATCATTATTTCCGCATATAAATATTATTTCCGTCAGATATAATTTCTATATCGCCGCCTTGGTCTGTTCTTAAAACTTTTATACCAAAATTTTCCAGTCTTTGCAAGGTCTCGGGCGTAGGGTGGCCATATGAATTTTTCCCAACCGATATAACGGCAATTTCCGGTTTTACATTTTCCAAAAAAAGAGCGGAGGTTGAATATTTTGAACCGTGATGCGAAACTTTTAAAACATCTGACTGTAAATTAACTTTTTCGCTAATAAACTTTTCTACCCTGCTTGATATGTCTCCGGTAAAAAGAAATTCGTTTTCGTCAAAAACTAAACGAAGAACAATAGAACTGTCATTGCTGTCTTTTAAATTTTTTCCCGAGAAATCTTCAAACGGATACAAAGTATCAATTTTAATTTTTCCTATTTTTATTATCTGGCCGGATTTAACTGTTATTATTTTAGCGCCTTGTTTTTGCTCTTTTGTTAATGCGTCTATCCATTTTTGATATTCGGAAGTATCTCTGACAACTCCTGTCCATAAAATATAACTTACCCTATATCTTTGCAAAACTTCTATTAAGCCCGCAAGATGGTCTTTTTCCGGGTGAGTTAAAATTATAAGGTCAATGGTTCTGTCAAAAAAGGGCATTCTCTTTGCCAATTTTTGCAGAACAACGGGAGATGGTCCGCCGTCAATTAAAATTTGACGCATTTGCGGAGTTTCAATAAATGCGGAGTCCCCCTGTCCGACATCTAAAAAATCAATTTTTAAATTATTTGTTTTTGTTAAATCAAAAACTTCCTGCCAGACGAATATGTTTAACAAAAATAAAATTCCGGCAAAAAATATAATCTTCTTCTTTTTCATTTTTAAAGAAACGCCCCAGAGGCTGTCTGGGGCGTTTCAAAATTCAATAAGAGTTTATTTCTTCAAGCCCATTATTCTAAACATTTTTGTGCCGCACTTTTCGCAAGTGCCGGTCATAGCGGCTCTTTTTTTACCGCCTTTTCCTTTCATTGATACTTCTTCCGGGTTATTCATATTTCTCTTAGCTTTGCATTTTACACAATAAGCTTCTGTTGCCATAATATTATATTATTTGAGTTTTTATTAATCGACCTTGTCCTGTGTTTTCAATTTACAGGAAACTAATTCATACACTATACCCCCTAAAATAGTCGGGGTCAACTGCGCTGTCAATAGTTTCGCTTTTATCCAGCCAGCCAGCCCCCGTCAACTACTACCACTGACCCTGTCATATATGAAGATTCATCTGACGCTAAAAACAAAACAGCGTTGGAAATTTCCTCGGGATTACCCATTCTTTTTAAAGGAATTCTCGCCATAAATCCTTCAAAAGTTTTGGCGTCTTGTTTTACCGAAGCCGCCATCGGAGTATCAATGGCGCCCGGAGCTATTGTATTTACCCTTATATTTAAAGGGGCTAATTCCAAAGACATTGCTTCCGCCATTGCAACAACGCCTCCTTTTGACGCGCAATAATGAACAATGCCCGGAAACCCAACGCCAACTTGTCCCATGGCTATTGAAGCAATGTTTACAATTACTCCTGACTTCTGTTTCGCCATCTCTTTTGCCGCCGCTTGGCTGCACAAAAAATATCCTTTTAAATTTACGCTTAATACTTTATGCCAATCTTCTTCTGTTAATTCTAAAAACGGTTTAAACGGACAAACGCCGGCGTTATTTACCAAAATATCTATTTTACCGAATGTTTTTAAGGTCTGTTGAATTAAATTATCAACTTCCGCTTTTTGGCTGATATCGCACTTTACGGCTATTGCTTCTCCCCTCTCTTTTTTAATTTCATCCGCAACCAACTGGCATTCCTCTTGTGAAATATCGGCTAAGACAACTTTAGCTCCGGCGCCGGCCAATGTTAGGGCATGAGTTCTTCCCATTCCTTGTTTAGCCCCGGTGATAATCGCCACCTTGCCCCTTAAATCGCAAAACTTATTTGTTGTTTTGTTTAGTCCAAACATAGTTTTAATTTTTAATATTTAATATTTTTTATTTTATTATACCTTATTTATTCCTTGCAGCAATTAATTATATATTGAACCGCTTTTCCCAATTTTCCTAAAATGCCTTTTTTATCTGTGTCTTTTATGTCTATTTGATTATCATCTATTTTTTTTACTTCCCCCATATCAATCAATTTTAAATTTATTCCCCAAAATAAAGAGTAGAGTTCGTACGCCTTTTTAAACATTTCTTCCGCTTCTTGTTTTTTATCTTGGCTTATGGCTTTTGCGCCAACCTCCATCAACCTCATTGAGGCGGATAACAAATGTTTTGAGATACACCAAACCTCGCCCTCGTATTCTTTTATGATTCTTTTCAATAAATCTTTTCTCATTTCTCTGGCGGTATTTAACAAATCAAAATATTCCGGCTTTCCCGTTTTGGCTCCGGTAAAGAAAAAATGCTCTTCAATTGAGATTAAATTCATTATAGCGATAGACAAATCTTCGTTGGAAGATAAATCCAATTCGCTGGTTTTACTTGCCTGAACTTTTTTTATAAACTCGTCTATATTATCCGCCATTTTATTATTGTGTAAAAAATTAAACTGGTTAATATCAAAAATGCCAACGGCAAAATAACTTTTTGATAGATAAAAAATTGTTTTCCCTGATTCTTTGTTTTTAAAAAATTATGAAACCAAACGCTTGCCAAAAAAACCGCTGTTCCCAAAACTATGCCAAAAATTATTTTGTCTATGCCAAAAATTTTATTTAAAGGGTGGCCTATTATATCGTAATAATAAAGCGGAACAATTGTAATTAAATAGTACAACAGAGGAATAATAACTTTATTGTATTTAAAATTCTTCACCCAGTTAAATAATTTCGCAAAGCGAAATTGCGGTTTAGCCGCATTTAACGGGGCAAGTTTTTTTTTATTGAGCCAAACTATCGTCCAAATACTTAATGAAACAAGCAGAGCGCCTATCCATATAGAAGAAACCGCGTCGTCAATCCCCAACCAGCGAGACATGCCCAATCCGGCTCCCACGGCAACCACGCAAACAGGACAAACCGCTTTGGCAATGTTTGCCAATGTTGCGTTAAAAAATAAAAAACTCGCTAACAATAAAAATCTTTTTTTCATTTATTATAATTTATTATAATTTAACATATTTTTATTTAATCACAAAAAATCATTAAAATCAACTTTTTAAAAATTTGACATTAATTTGCGTTTTGATTTATACTAAAATAACATTTTCGTTTGTTCTTTCTCGGCTCTTTGACATAACGCAGGGAGGTATGACATGTTGACAACGCGTGGAAAACAAAATATTTGCGTTCATATAAAATGGATGATAAAAAGAGACATGTTAGAAGTCTTACAAATTGAAAATGAAAGTTTTGAATTTCCATGGTCAGAGGACGATTTTATAAGATGCCTTCGCCAGAGAAATTGCATCTGCATGGTGGCTGAATACCAGGAAAGAGTTGCTGGATTTATGATTTACGAACTACACCCTACTAGGCTTCATATTTTAAATTTCGCAGTTGCCCTTGAATTCCGCCGCATGGGCGTAGGCCAGCAAATGGTGGAAAAATTAATTGGCAAACTAAGGCCCCAAAGAAGAACCCGCATTCTTCTTGAGATAAGAGAAACAAATTTAGGTGCCCAATTATTTTTCCGCAAACTGGGCTTCAGGGCAATCAGCGTATTAAAAGATTTCTATGTAGATACCACCGAAGACGCATATTTGATGCAATACAGGGTTGAAACAGAAAATAATGCCAAGAACGCTTTTCTCGGCGTTATAGAATCAGCCGGTTAATCGGTTGACAAAAAGCACCGAGCGCAAAAAGATATGACCACAGGCAAAAGCCTATGGTCTTTTTTTATTTATATTTTATTTATATCTTTTCATAGACAGCGCGTTTAGCACAACGCTTACAGAAGAAAATGCCATAGCACCAGCGGCAATAGAGGGATTTAAAAGCCAGCCGATAAAGGGGTATAAAACGCCCGTTGCAATAGGAATTCCAATTATATTATAAAAGAACGCCCAAAATAGATTTTGTTTTATTTTATTTAAAGTATATTTACTTAAATCAATAGCGATTATCACATCTCTTAAATCGTCTTTTATCAGGACAATCTCTCCTGTTTCCATTGCCACATCGGTGCCGGAGCCCAAAGCAATGCCTAAGTTTGCCTGAGCCAAAGCCGGAGCGTCGTTTATACCGTCGCCAACCATTGCCACAATTTTTCCTTCCTCTTGCAGTTTTTTAATCTCGTCTGATTTTCCTTGCGGTAAAACCTCTGCCAAAACTCTGTCTATGCCAAGCTCTTTTGCGATTGCCTCGGCCACTCTTTTATTGTCTCCCGTGATAATTGCCACTTGTTTTCCTATTTTATGCAGAGCTATTACGGCTTCTTTAGAATGGTCTTTTAAAACATCCGCAACGGCAACGATTCCTATAATTTTATTTGCAAGAGCTAAAATCATCGCGGTTTTTCCCTGGTCTTCCAAAACAACCATTTGATTATCTATGGATGTGGGGTTTATTTTATTGTCTAACATCAGTTTTCTCGTTCCTAACAGAATTTTTTTGCGTTCTAATTTAGCTTCCACGCCCTTGCCCACAACTGCTTGAAAATTTTTAACTTCCAATATCTTAATCTTTTTTTCTCTGGCTTTATCAACAATTGCCTGAGCCAGAGGATGCTCAGAATTTTTTTCAATTGAAGCGGCCAATTGTAATATAAATTTTTCATCGACTCCCTTTTTTATTGAAACTATATCTGTAACAACCGGCTCGCCTTTTGTCAGGGTGCCGGTTTTATCAAAAACAACCATATTTACGTCTTTAGCGGTTTCTAAAGCTTTGCTGGATTTAATCAAGATTCCTCTTTCCGCGGCCAAGCCCGTACCCATCATTACAGCTGTTGGGGTGGCTAATCCCAAAGCGCAAGGGCAGGCAATAATTAAAATTGCGACAAAAATCGTTAAAGCGAAGGCAAACGGGTATCCCGCGAACAACCAAGCCCCTGCTGATAAAACAGCAATTACCAACACAACCGGAACAAAATAAAACGAAACCTTATCTGCTAAAAGCTGAATCGGGGCTTTTGAGCCCATAGCGTCTTCAACTATTTTTATAATCTGCGAAATCATTGTATCTTTGCCCACCCTTGTTGCTTTAAATTGCAAGACGCCTGTTTTGTTAATTGTAGCGCCGATAACTTCATCTCCCTTCTTTTTTTCAACGGGCATGCTTTCTCCGGTAATTGCTTTTTCATCAACGCCCGAATAGCCGCTTACAACAATTCCGTCAACTGGAATTTTTCCCCCGGGCTTTACTAAAATAATATCCCCGACCTCAACTTCTGAAATTAAAACATCAAACTCTCTGCCATTTTTTATAATGGTGGCTGTTTTAGGTTGAAGCCCGATTAATTTCTTTATGGCATTGCTCGTTTTTCCTTTTGTAATTGCTTCCAAATATTTGCCCAAAGAAATAAAAACCAAAATAAATACAGCCGATTCAAAATAAAAACTCTCCATATCAACCATTTTTCCAAGAAACAAAAGCCCGGCCAGAATTAAACTATAAAAATAAGCGGTAGCCGTGCCGATAAAAATTAAAGAGTCCATATTGGGCGATAGCTTTATAAGCTTTTTGAATCCCGATGTCCATATGTTAAAGCAGGCCAATATCACGGCTGTTGATAAAACAACTTGTATGGCTATCCCGTAGGTCTTAAAAATTTCGGGCATAGGAAGGTTTATCAATGCGCCCATCACCATATAAATAATAGGCAAACCAAAAATAAACGACAAGACAAAGCGAAGTTTCAATTTTTTAATTTCGCTTTCTTTTTCTATTTTGTGATGGTCTTCATGCTCGGCCGCTTTATTGTCAAAGCTTTCGCCTTCCAGCGCGGCTTTATATCCTAAATCTCTAATATTTTTTTTGATATTTTCTATCTGTATCTCCGCTGAATCAAATTCCAAATATGCTTTTTCTGTCGCAAAATTAACAACAGCTGAAACAATTCCTTTTGTTTTTTTTAAATTATGTTCAATTACAGACGAGCATGAAGCGCAGTCCATGCCGCTGATTTGCAATGTAATTTTTTGGTTCATAATTAGATAGTATTTTTATTTAATTCCGCAGAATTACAGCGAGGTAACCAAGCGATTTTATTTCATCTTTGATTTTTGACGAGTCTGTTTCTTCCGGATTAAATTCCAAATAGGCTTTTGCCGAGTTAAAATAAACATCAACGGAACTTACTCCCTTGGCCTCTTCCAAACCGTACTTTATTACTTTGGCGCAGGAGGCACAGTCCATGCCGGTTATTTTTAATGTAATTTTTTCATTCATGTTTTTTATTTAATTCATCTAATATTTTTTTTGTCTCAAGCCCGTACATTTTTCCGACCACTCCGATTTCTAATTTTTCAAGTTCTAAATAAGCCATCGGACAAGACAGGCAGGGAACCATATATTTTGCCAAAATTTCTTCCGCTCCTTTTATTTCTAATATGTCTTTAAGTTTTGAATTTTCTGTAATTTTATTTCTCGTTTTCATAATTAAAATAATTATTTGATTTTAACGCGAACATAAAACCTATAATGAGCAAAAAGGCGGTAAACGCCATCATAGGAATAGTGATATAGCCAAACCCCATAACAAATTTTTGCGCGCAATTAATTGAATATCCTATTGAAGAACAACTAATGGACGGCCCGACTCCAAGCTGCAAGAGATAATGATAGCCGGAAATTAATACGCCAAGAAACGATAAAGCGATGCTATAAGAAGCAACCTTGTTATCCTTTTTCAAAAGAGCCATCGCTAAAATAATTACCTGCGGATACATTAAAATCCGCTGAAACCAACAAAGTTTACAGGGTTCATAGCCAGCGACTTCCGAATAAAACAAACTGCCAACTGTGGCAACAAGCGCGACTATAAACGAAAAAACTAAGGCATATTTTGCAAAAAAATTGAGTATCGTCCTTTGTTTTATTAAAAACGATACAATTAAAACTGCCGCAATAATTTGTCCGGCAACAGTAAGAATTAAAAGTATTTGATTAACTGTTGAAATAAGTTCCATAGATTTATTATATTTATTGAGGGAGCTGACAGCCTGTTTTTTCAGAAAGTTGCGCCAATGGTATTGCGCCGCTTAAACGCGAACCGTCGCTAAACTCCCAAGCCGGATAACCTTCAATTTTTTTATCTTTGCACACCGTTAATTGGCCCCTACCGTCCGGCGTTGAACACTCTACATAAGGCAAATACTTGGCCGATTTACCAAACATCTTTTTTTGGCTTTGACAATAAGAGCACCAAAAAGTGCCGTAAAACACAGCGTTTTTTTCTTTCAGACATTGCGCAAAAACATCAAACTTTCCCGGCTGCCTTTGCTGATTTATCAGCAATACCGCAAAAAAACCGATAACAAAGATAATACTAATAATTAATATTTTCTTTTTCATTTTTTACTGTAATAAATTATCAATTTCCTGTTTAAATGAATCATAGGGCAAAGCGCCGCTTATTAATTTTCCGTTAACAAAAGTTGCCGGCGTGCCATTAACTCCTTTTTTTACTCCCTCTTGTTGCTCGTCTTTTACTTTTTGAGCAAATTTTCCAGAATCAAGACAATCGTTAAATTTCCCGCTATTTAATCCTAAATCTTTAGCCCATTGTTTGAATTTTTCTATGCTAAATCCGCTCGGTTGATTTTCAAATATCTTATCGTGATATTCCCAAAATTTTCCTTGCTCGCTGGCGCACTCAGACGACTCGGCCGCTTTCTGGGCGTTTGGATGAAACCCCAAAGGAAAATGTTTATAAACCAAACGGACTTTTCCCTTATAATCGCTGAGAATTTTATTTAAAGTCGGATAATGCCTTTCGCAAAAAGGACATTCAAAATCAGAAAACTCAACTAAAGTAACGGGCGCGTTAAAATCTCCGCGAATATGGTCTGCCCTGGTTATTGAAAATGTTTGCAGTCCTTGCTGGCCTTCCTGCTGAACCTGAGACGGATTAGCTTGCGCGCCTTGGTTGTTTGCATTATTAATTGCCGCTATTTTATTATTTTTTGAACCCAAAGTGGAATTTAATAAAACAAAATTCAGCGCTAAAAGTAAAACATTGGCAATAATCAGAGCTTTTGAAAATGGCTGTATTTTTGTCGGCAACTGAGTTTTCACCTCCTCTTCTGAAATTTTTTGTTCGCTGTTATTTTTATATGTTTCCTGCGGCTCCTCTATTTTTTCTATTTCAAAATCATCTATTTCCTCTACTGCCCGAAAAATTTCCGGCTCGCTGATTTTTTGTTCATCATAAACCGCAATTCCTTTACAGGATTCCGGGTCAACTTTAATTTTTACAATTCCTTGTTTATTTTTTAATTTTTCTTCTATAAGCAACGCGCAGGAATTGCATTTTAACCCTTTGATTTTGAATTTTGTTTTTTGCATAATTTAATTGAAAAATTAATTTATTTTGCTCCGCAACTGCCTCCGCCTCCTCCACAACCGCATCCTTTGGCCCCAGAAGGCACGACTCCATCGGCGTCAGCGACAGCGGCATTAACAATATTGCCGGAATTATTGGCCGCAACAGCGGTCGCCGCGGCCGAGCCTGATTGCGGAACAACTTCTATTATTCCCGTAACCATTCCCATCCAACAGCTAAACTTATATTTTCCGGGCTTTGTCGGAGTAAATTCTTTAATTGAAACTTGGCCCGGGGTCAAATCAATTGAGCCTTGAAATAAACTATTGGAAATAATAGCGTTTGTACAGCCCGAAGTTCCGGTATCTGTGACTTCCCATCTTACGGGAATTCCCGCCCTGACTTTAATATAGTTAGGGCTGTAACCGGAAGACGAGGCGTTCATTTTTACAACCTGTTTTCCATCAACGATTAGGGGTAAATTTTTTTCATCTATTACTGCGGTTTGCGATTGATTTTGATTGGAACTAAAAACATTATTTAAACTTATATATCCTAAAACATTCATCTGGCTGTTGATGTTGAACAAGGCAAAAAATAAAACCAAAAAACCGGCAACCTTTGAAAACTTTTCGGCAAGATGGGGTTTTGAAGAAAACCTAACGCTTGACAATCCGATGAATAAAAGCATCGGGGCCGTCCCCAAAGCGAAGAAAAGCATTATTAAAGACCCTTGCAACCAACTGCCCGATAAAAGAGCCAATCCCTGGGCGGTTATGGTAAAGCCACAGGGAAGAAAAAAGGTTGCGGCTCCCATAATAAACGGCATTCGCCTGCCCTGAAAGTTTTTTTCGTTTGCAATGTATCTCGTGGCGGATTTTGGCAGAGCAAACTGAAATTTGCGGAAAGCTTTTACTCCCAGCATCTGCAAGCTCAGCGCAAGCATTAAAAAAGAAATTGCAATAACTAAAAATGAGGTAAATTGAAAAGAAATCTGCAATTTGTTTCCAATCATTCCCAGCGCGGCTCCCAAAACAGCGTACGATATAATTCTGCCCGCGTTAAATAGCAAATGCGGCTGAAACTTTTCATAGGTTGTGTTTTTATCAGAATAAATATTCTGCCATTGCTTTGACATGGATAATACCATGCCTCCCACCAAAGCGGCGCAGCTTGAAATGCCGGCCAAAAGCCCCAGCCCGAAAAAGGCCAATAAAGAAGATTTTGAGCTCACGTTGAGAAGCCCGGCTATTCCCGCTTTATTTAAAAACAAAAAACCAATAATTATAAAAAGAGCTATATTGAAAGCGGCAAGCGTCGGGTTAGCTCCTTTTTTTATTTCAATATAATTGTTATTTGGCGCTTCCAACTTGTCGGAAAAAATATAATTATCTTCTTTAAATAACCTGTTCAATCTTTGAGGAGACGGCCTGTCTCCTTTAAACTCAACAACAACCTGGCCATTGCTTGTTGACGCTTCAACGGATTTTATTTCATTAATTTTTAATAATTTTTTTTCAATTAAAATTTCGCAAGAAGCGCAATGCATTCCTTTAACAAAATAAACGTGCTCCTTTGCGTTTTTATTTTTTCCGTTTTCCATTTCATCAAAATCTTTATCTTTCTGGAATGGCGGCGTAAACAATTCTTCTGTTATTTTAAAATTCAAACTTTCAATTTTTCTGAATATTTCTTCTTTGGAAATTTTATCTTCTTCAAATTTTATAAAACAATTGCCATTGCTTCCGTTGATATTTACACCCTCTACCCCGTTTAATACTTCTATCTCTGTCTCAATAGATATTTTATCGTTTAAAGAATTAATATTTTCTATTTTTATTTTTATTTCTTTTAACATAAAGTTTTATTTTAATATTTTTGATTACTTGTTAAATAATTTTGTAACCCTTAAAACTTCGTTCGTCATTTCTTTCTTTTTGTTTTCGTTTTTTGTGCTCATTGCTGATTTGAAACAGGAGTTCAAATGATTTTCCATCAGCATTTCATGGGCCGACCTTAAAAGCCCTATGACAGCCAAATTCTGCTGCATAATGTCAATGCAATAATCGTTGTTTTCTATCATTTTTATGATTTTTAGAGTAAGGCTATTCGCCTTCTTAA
The DNA here is from genome assembly GCA_038063015.1 of Patescibacteria group bacterium. Taxonomy (GTDB): domain Bacteria; phylum Patescibacteriota; class Minisyncoccia; order Minisyncoccales; family Staskawiczbacteraceae; genus JACPYG01. The sequence continues at coordinate 54,976 of JBBTVX010000006.1, read as the reverse complement.
AATTAATTAGGGTTTCTTGTTTATTTATTTTCATTTATTCAAAAATTAATAATCAACATTGCCTATTTTCGGCTTTTTTATTTAATTTTATTAAATAAAAAAGCGAATAGCCAAACGCCGAGCAATGCAATAATATTCCACACGATTAAACCTGATATAAAATATCCTGCGCCAAAATAACCAGACGTCAAAGAAACCTGCGCGTGCATAACGTATTTCATAAACATTATTCTAATCGGCGGATAAATTGCCGCTCCGGTATAACAAATAGAATAGATGGCGCTTATCCATATTGAGGTTGTTTTAAGCAAATGTTTTGTGTTAATCATAATTATTTATTTTATTATTTTTTATTACTGCGACTAATTTTATTATATCATAGTTATCCCGCCGTCCAAAAACTCTGCTTATTTTCTTTATGATTATCCATATTTTGTATTTAATTATTTCTACCCCTACCTATGGTATAGGTGTATATTAGCAAAAACAAAAAACCCTGTCAATACCCCGTGTCTTATATTCTATTATTCTATCACTCCTCCGCCCAACAAATTGTCTCCTTTATAAAAAACCGCTGATTGGCCGGGGGTGATTGCTTTCTGCGGTTTTTGAAAAACTACTTTTATCTTTCGAGCTCCCGCTTTAAAAATTTTTGCTTTAGCAAAATTACTTTTGTATCTTATTTTAACTTCTGCGCTTATGGGCAATTTTTGGGGCGCGGACCAATTAATATTTTTGGCAATTAATTCTTGACTCTCTAAATCCTTTTCATTTTTTGAAATAATTAAATTATTTTTTTTAAAATCTTTATCAACAACAAAATACGGTCCCCCGGATAACCCTATTCCCTTCCGCTGGCCGATTGTATAAAAATGCAAACCTTGGTGCTCGCCCAAAATTTTTCTGTTTTTATCAATAATATTTCCCGGCTTTGTTTTTAAATATTTTTTCAAAAATTCATTGGTTGAATTCTGCGCAAAACAAATTTCCTGCGACTCCTTGGTTTCAGCCACGGGCAGATTAAATTTTCTCGCCAAAGCGCGAACTTCGGATTTTGTATAATTTCCCACCGGAAACAAAACTCTGCTTAACTGCTTTTGGTTTAACTGCCACAAAAAATAACTTTGATCTTTATTTTTATCAACAGACTTCAATAATTTAAAAGAGCGAGGCAATAAATTTTTCGAGTGCAAGGGCAAAATCCCCTTGCCGAGAAAAATTTGATTGCCGAGCGAGGTTTTCGCGTAATGACCTGTCGCAATATAGTCTACTCCCATTTTTAGAGCTTTATCAATTAAAAATCCAAACTTGATTTCTTTATTGCAGACAACGCAAGGATTTGGCGTTGCGCCTTTTTTATATTCTTTTAAAAAATAATCAACCACTTTCTTTTTAAATTCTTTTTCTACGTTTATAACATAAAAAGGTATGCCGATTTTTTTTGCCACCAATCTGGCTAATTTTTCTGACTCTATAGAGCAACATCTATTTTCGCCCGCCTGCCCTGAGCCTGCCGAAGGGTCTTTCCAGAATTTCATAAAAACGCCGACAACAAAATAACCTTGTTTTTTCAACAAAGCCACCGCCACAGAACTATCCACCCCGCCCGACATCGCCACAACAATCCTTCGGCTTCGCTCAGAACCTTCGGTTTTTATTTTTCTATTATCTTTTTTCAACATATTCTATTTACTTTGCCACAACAAAACACATTTTTCAAATACAAAAGCCGAGAGCAAAACAGAATTGCTTCTCGGCCTAAACGATCGTTGAATTATCAACCCCCCATCTTGTCGTCTTGGTTGTCTCCGCCAACCTTTTGTTCTGCCGAGTCTCCTTGGCTTTTCCTTGAATAACTCTCAACTAGTTCAACAACTGTTGAATAAGGAATATCTCCTTTCCTTACCATGTTGCAAAAACAAAACAAATGGTTAATCTTTTCGCCGGACATCAAAAGACCTTTCTTGTTGTCAATGGTCGCATTTTTCTGTTGAAAAACGCCGACGTTACAAATAAGAATCACGACACCATGCCGTAATCCATATTTAAACACTAACAGAAAATATCTATTTGTCAACCCCTTGAATCAACGCCCCTTTACGCCCATTTTTTATACCTTTTTTCTATAATTTCTTTTGATTTTTGTATATTGTCGTGCCTCTTCTGCAAATCTGCGGAAATTTCCTTTTTATTTTTCAAAAAATAATCATAAAT
>JBBTVX010000006.1:0-52662 GCA_038063015.1 Patescibacteria group bacterium | reverse complement strand
TTTGTAAATCTTCCCAAAGAAACCCTTAAAGACCCGTGCGCCTGCTCGGGCCTCAATCCTGTTGCCAATAAAACGTGGCTTGGCTCTAACTTAAAAGAAGAGCAGGCAGAACCCGTAGAAACAGCAATCCCCTCCAAATCAAGCTGAATTGTAAGCGACTCACCCTCCACGAAAGAAAACCAGAAATTAGCATTGTTGCAAAGCCGGTTTTTCGCCTGGCCTGCCCGCGCAGGCGGGCCGTTCAGGTGGGAATCTTTTATTTTTAAAACTCCTTTTATAAGCTTGTCTCTTAGTTTAATCAGGCGCTTATTTTCTTTTTCCATTTCAAGATTGCAGATTTCTGCCGCCTTGGCAAAACCAACAATGGCCGGAACATTAACCGTTGAACCCCTCAATCCGTTTTCCTGTCCGCCGCCATGCAAAATCGGCTCTATTTTTACTCCTTTTCTAACATACAAAAGCCCTGCTCCTTTCGGCCCGTATATTTTATGGGAACTGGCGGTCAGCAAATCAATATTCATTTTTTCAACATCAATTGGAATTTTTCCAAACGACTGCGAAGCATCGGTATGAAAACAAACTCCTTTTTGTCTGCATATTTTTCCAATTTCTTCTATGGGCTCTATTGTTCCGATTTCGTTTGAGGCATGCATTATTGAAACCAAAATCGTTTCGGGGTACCCTTTGGGTCTTATTGCCTTTTCAACGTCTTTCGGATTTACCATTCCGTATTTATCAACATTTAATTTTGTTATCTTAAACCCTTGTTTTTCCAGCCATTTTGCAGATTCCATAATACAAGGATGTTCAATTGAAGAAATTATAATATGGTTTTTCCCGTCTTTGCCCTTCGGCAAGCTCAGGGCACAGCCCTTAAGGGCTGTGTTATTGCTTTCCGTGGCAGAAGAAGTAAAAATAATTTCATTGGCATCGGCTCCGATTATTTTAGCTATTTTTTCCCTGCTTTCTTCCAAAGCCATCTTTGATTTCTGGCCGAAAGAATGCAAAGACATTGTATTGCCAAATTCTTTTGAAAAATACGGCGCCATTGCCTTTAAAACCCTTTTATCAATCGGGGTAGTGGCGGCGTAATCTAAATATATTCTTTTCATAATTATGAGAGAGGAAGATATGAAAATTTATTTTCATATCGACCAAACGATTAATTATATAAATTGCGTTAGCAATTTCTATAATTTATTTAATAAGGTCTTTTAAGGTTATCGCTTTTAATGTTTTGTTAAATGCGGTTTCCAGCTTCAACCAAACGCCTTTCGTTAAGCAGTTTTTTGCCCTGCCGCAAAAGGCGCAGTCAACCGGTTTTTTATTATTTTCCAATGCAAATATTATGTCTTTCGCGCTAATTTTTTGAGGAAGCATTGAGAGAGCATATCCGCCCTGAACGCCCTTTTTTCCTTTGACTAATTTTTCTTTTTCCAACCGCAAGATTATTTTCTCCAAAAAGCCAAAAGGTATCCCCTCTTTTTCAGAAATTGTTTTTACGGAAAAAATTTGCTGTGTTCTGTAATTTTTTGCCAAACAAACCATTGCCCTTAATCCGTATTGCGATTTTTTTGAAATTTTTATCATCTTGGCGGGTAAAGCAGACCAATTTAGTCTGTATTATATACAGTATATCAAGACAAAAAAACAGTGTCAATAGCAAAACAAAAACAGCGTATTTTTGCTGTTTTTTGTTTTTTAATACAGAACTATATTTCCTCTACAATTTTTACGTTGTGCTTTTCTATTATATCCCCTTCTCTAAAAATAAAATCAGCCTCCAATTTTTTACCGCTTAAAACATGCGGCAGCCAGTATTTGTCGTCGTCCCACATTTTTTCATACGGTATTTCGCTTGTTTTAAACCATTTTGGCGACATTTCCTCTGATTCTGCGGGCTCCCCTTCCCAATTTTTAACTAAAAATAAATGAACGTCCTGGTTCCATTCTTCTTTATGAGGAAAATAAAAATGCAAAATTCCTACTTTTTCCGGATTTTTAATCAAGACCCCTATTTCTTCTTTTGTTTCTCGGATTACGGCGTCAACAATGTTTTTATCCCCCTTCCCAAAATCCAGTTTTCCTCCGGGCCCATTCCACCTGCCCATTCCAAAACTTCGCTTTTTCATCGCCAAAAGAATCTCGCCGGGTTTTACCAATAAACATAATGTTGCCTGCTTCATAATTTTCTAAAATTATTTATTTCGTAGCCGGCAATGCCGAACGCCACAGAAACATTTAACGACTCTTTTCTGCCGAGCATCGGCAAATAAATAATTTTATCTGATTTTTTTAATATTTTTTGGGATATTCCTTTTACTTCATTTCCAATTATTAGGGCGAGCGGAAATTTGGGCTTAAATTTTGTATAAAGAATACTTTTTTTATCTTGCTCTAATGCAATTATGTTTATTTTATCTTTTTTTAGTTTATCAATTAGCCTCCAAGTTTGCCGGCAATACTCAAAGGGAATTGTTTTTTCAGCCCCTAAAGCTGTTTTTGATATTTTTTCATTCGGGGGCTTCCCGGAAATTCCGCAGAGAAAAATTTTATCTACGCCCAAGGCATCCGCTGTCCTAAAAATAGAACCTATGTTCTCCAAACTTCTTATGTTGTCTGCAATAACGTAAAGTAATTTTTTGCTTTTTTCCATTTCTACAAAAGCTGGATTTTGTTTATTTCCAATCCGAAATTATAACCCAAAAACTCCGCGGCTCTTCTGCAAAAAACCATTCTGTCTGTAAAAATTTCAAAATATTCAAGTATGGGCACAAAATTAGTGTCTATTTCAAGGTTTAAAATAATCCTTTTTTTTCCGCCAGCTGGCGGATTTTCTACTTTCAACTCGCTTTTTGTAGTGGCATAGTTTACTCTGTCGTGAATGTCCGATTTGATGTCTTTCATTTTTTTAACAGTCACCCTTGACCTGTGCACGTCCGACTTATCGGCCAAAACAACAATTGCCGCCACTTTGCTCACAAAATTTATGTCTTCTTGCTGTTTGTCGTGGTTTGATATTGCCTGCATAATGGTTGCCATTTCGTCTGCCGGAAAATCGTCTTTAAAAATTTGGTGAAAAAGCAAAGCAGCAAAATAATTGTGGTGGCTTCTGCTTAAAAAATTTCCCATATCGTGACAGAATGCGGCGATGCCTGATAGCTCTTGCCCCCTTTCTGAAATTCCTATTGCTTTGGCAATATAGATTGCTCTGTCTGCCACCAAATTTAAATGCCTTAATCCGTGGTCTGTAAAAGAAAGGGCGGATAATGTTTTTTCCGTCTTTTTTATAAACTCCAAAACCTGCTGATTGTTTTTAACGTCTTTTAGTGTGGTCATAGATTTTTTCTTTAATATTAACATTTTTGTAAAAAAATAGACACCCTACGCATGTTGACAATTTTATGAACAAATAGCCTTAATATATTTCAAGTATCTTACTTCTGAGTTTTTCTGTATTGCCGTGGCTTAAAAGTCCAAGATAAGAATTTAATATTTCCTTTTTGAACTCTTTCTCTAAATGTTTTAACATCCTCTCTTTGGTAGCTTTTCTCAAAATTCTATGGTCCTTAAAATTTTTCCAACCCAAGTAATCTACGCCGGAATATATGGTTTTAACAAAAACTTTATCAGGATGCAAGGTGAGTTTTAATTTATTTTGCAAAAAATCGTTGATAATTGGAATTAAATTTTCTAAATATTTTTTATCCTGCGAAAAAATCACAAAATCATCGCAATAACGGATATAATACTTTGTTTTTAGTTTGTGTTTTACAAACTGGTCAAACTTGTTTAAATAAATATTAGCAAAAAGTTGACTGGTCAGATTCCCTAGTGGTAAACCGCCAAGCTTAAAACTAAAAATTATTTCTTTGAGAAGATTTACAATTTTTTGATCGCTTATGTGCTTTTGTAAAATCTCTATCAAAATATTTTGATCCACGCTAGCAAAAAACTTTTTGATGTCGCACTTTAAAACATAACATTGCTTTGTGTTGTTTTTGGAGACCTTGCGATTAAAATCTCTGAACCTGCTTATGGCTCTGTGCACGCCCTTAATGTTTCGGCAAGAAAATGAGTCGGCGATGAACTTTTTATCAAAAAACGGATATAGTTCGCGATGGACAGCATGATGTAAAAGCCGGTCACGGACGCTGGCTTTATGTATTATCCTTGGCTTCGGGTCATTTATCTTAAAAAGTATTCCCAAACATCACAAGTTTTCTTTGGGTGAAAAAATTGATAAATTTTTTGTGGAAATTATTGATGCAATAGTAACAGCAAATTTTCTCTCGCAGAAAGAAAAACTTCCTTTTGTGCGTTTTGCAATAAGACGGCTTGATGTTTTGAAGGTGTTTTTAATGATGCTCTGGGAAACGAAATCTTTGGACAATAAAAAATATATTGCTTTGTCTGAAAAATTAAATGAGATTGGCAGAAATCTCGGCGGATGGTGCGGCAAGCTAACAAAAGAAAACTCTCTCAAAAAATGAGAGAGAAAATGAAGCGATCTGCGAGACGGCGAAGGCGAACCCATAAGCGGAGCTCCAGCAGTCGTCGGGCCCGTCATAGGAAGCGCGCAGCCAATGGCCCTCATGGCCGCGGTACGCGGAAAGCAGGCAAGGATCGCCATCGGAATCCTTTATGGGGTCGTGGAAAACCACGATCCAGTAAAGACCCATTGCCTCCAGCGCCTCGTCCGAGAACGCCTTTCTGATAAGACAAGCGACCTCAGCAGGGAGTTTCTCCAATTTGCGGCACTCGGCTTCGACACGGATCTCCTTGGTGATGCGATTGCTGTTTGCAAACAGCGTACCCTTGAGTACCGCAACCTTGTAGGTCACGCCCGAGGTAGGCTTGAAATTTTGGGACAACAGGACATCCTTGGCCCACTTGGTGAACCGAATTCCGTTTCGCTCGAACCAATCAATCCACGCCGGACCGGTCATTCCGTTGGAGGTGACCTCAAAATAGATCACTCCGTCTTCCTCGCGCCAATGGCGAGCGGGCTCCGAAACCGCGATCTCTCCGCGTAGGAAACGTTGAGCGCCATCCATGCCTCCCAGTTTGTTGAAAACCGCTTCAATCGTTCCAAGGTCGAGGCTTGCATACTTCATCGTAGACATAACCGCGTCTCCTTCTCCGACTATTAGTCGGACCATTCTCCTGCCCACTGGACAAGAGATACAATATTGACGCCAGAGGATTGCGAACATTCGCAGTCATAGCCAAAAAACAATAATAATTTATTGGCTTTTGGCTATGACTGCAAATTACAAATAATTTTATAATTTAAATGCTGTATCTAATATTTTAATTATACTCTATATCAAATCCTTTGTCAAAGGTCCCTAAAAAAACTCGTTAATGCCAGCATTAACGAGTTATAGCCACAGGAATAAAATAGCTTTCTGTGTTTTTAGGAGGAAAAACACAGAAACTGCGCGCTCTGTTCTTTATCTTTGGCCAAAAATTTGCACCCTCCCGGCCAATCAATCTTAAACCACAGCAAATCCAAGCAAAACCTTTTGCCCCTTTTTGTAAAAAACGGAACCGATTTGAAACCCTCGCGCGCTTGCTTTTCTGATTCGGGAATTTCTGCAACCAAAACTGAACCCAAAACAACCATTGTATTTTCTGCCGCTATTTCCGGGCATCGGATTGCAAAATATAGAAAATCCCTAATATCGGCCGGATCGCGATTTTGCCTGCTCATTTTTTCAATCACCCTCAACGAGCTGATTTTTTCCCTTCTTCCTTCTTCGCGCGGACAAAGAGGCAAAAGACTAAAAGCGGTCGCCCTCTTTACTCTCTGCCTGCTCTTTGCTGAGGGAAAATTTCTTTCATTAATGTCTTTGTCTACACTTATTTTCAGGCTATCGCCAAAAACCCTTGCGAAACTGTCGCGCATTAAAGAAATTAAACTATCTATGGGCATTGTGCAATCAACATCAATAACGGGCAAATCTGAATAGGCTTCAGCTTGCATCGGACGCCTCGCTTTCTGGAGAATTAGTCCAAATAACTATCTAAATCAAAGAACTAATTCTAAAAATACCATATAGCGAGCGGTTTTTCAATAGATTTATTTTTTTTCAAAAAATGCCTTAGCCCGCAAATCTTTTTTCCACTTCCTGCCAGTTTATTATATTCCAAAACGCCTCAACAAACTTTGCCCTATCGTTTTTGTAATCTAAGTAATAAGAATGCTCCCAAACATCCAAGCACAATAAAATCGTTTGCTCTGGATAAAAATTAACATTATGCTTTTCAACTTGAATTATTGCTAAATTTCCATGTTCTTTGTGAGAGCTTAAAATTGCCCAACCAGAACCTTCAACTGATTTAGCTGTTTCTGAAAACTCTTTTTTAAACCTTTCAAAACTCCCGAATTCTTCTTCAATAGCTTTTAAAATTTGGCCAGCGGGCTTGCCCGCCGAAGCGCGAAGCGCGGAGGCGGGAGCCATAATTTTCCAAAAAATTTCGTGTAAAATATGGCCGGCCACATTGAAAGACAATGATTTTAAAACTGATTTTTGGTCCAGGTCTTGGTTATTTTTTCTCGCCTCATAAATTTTTTCCAGCAGAGCGTTGGCATTATCAACATACGATTTATGGTGCTTTTGATGGTGCAAAGTCAAAACTTCTTCCGATATATAGGGTTCTAAATCTTTATATCCGTAAGGAAGATTTGGCAATTTGTATTTTTTTTCCATGATATTTCCTATGTTAATTTGTTAATTCTTCAACTTCTTCTTTTCCTTTCTCTAATTCTTCTGCTTGCTCCTTGTCCAATTCCAATAACAAAGCTTGAAATTCACCCACATGGGTTTTTTCTTCTTTGGCTACATCTAAAAGAATATTTCTCAAACCTTCATTCTCCGTAGTGGCGGCTAATTGTTCATATAAAGAAACAGCGTCCAATTCAGCTATCATGCCGATTCTTAATATCTGTTTGTCTTTTTCTTTTTTATCAACATTATCTAAATTTAACGGTATTTGTGACAACATATTTTTTTATTCGGTTAATTTTTTTAAAATATCTAACAACATTCTCCGCCGGGCCCTTTCATCGCATATTCCTTTCTTTCTTGATATTCCTGTTTTTTGCCGGTATTCCACTGGGAAACAGGCCTTAAATATCCTACAACCCTTGAATAAACCTCGCATTTCTTAAAATTGCTCAATGATTTGTTTTTACCGTAACAATCATTGCACTTGAAAACGTTCAACTTTTCTCCATTATCATCATAAGTAAGTAAGACTCCGTTTTCTATGTCGTCGCCTTGAATTTTTATTTCTTTGCCGCAATCGTGGCAAAAATTATTTCTTTTTGCAATTTTTGCATATTCCATAAAAATATATCCTGTAATTATTTATTTTTCCGACCTTTATTTTTTTCTTCTTTATGAATTCGCATTTGGAGCACTCGTCAAAAATATCAAAAATAGTTCCGCAACCCTGACATATAAAATGACTGTGGTCAGAAGTGTCTCCGTCAAAAAATGTTATATCTTTGGTGGATATTTCCTGAATTTCTCCTTTTCTTTTTAAATTATTCAAGATTCTGTAAACTGTTCCCCGACTAATTTGAGGAAGGACCCTTTTTACTTCATTATATACCCTTTGGGCGGATGGGTGGCATTTTGTGTTTTTTAAATAATCAAGAATAATTTTTTTCTGCGAAGTTGTGCGCTCCTCTGTTTCCGCCAAAAAAATATCTTCTGCCATAACTTTTTTTATATTCCTATTAATAATAATTATTCCTTATTAGATTTTATTCTTATCAAGCCGTGTTGTCAACTCTCTCCTCCTGTGGATAACTTTTATTATACTTCCCCTTTTTTTATTCTCTCTCTTATGTCCTCTATAAAATTATTAAAATAACAAAGGTTGTGAAAAGTAAGAAGCTTAAAAGCCGTTAACTCCCCTGCCCTTAACAGGTGCGAAATATAGTCTTTTTTATAATTCAAACAAATATTGCATGTGCAACCCTTATCTAACGGCTCGTGTTTTTTTAAAAATTTAATTTGTTTTAAATTTAATTTGCCCTCTGAAGTGAAAGCAATCCCTCTTCTTGCGTAATGCGTCGGCACCGTGCAGTCAAACAAATCAATTCCGGATTTTATAATATCTTCTATATTTTCCAAATATCCGACTCCTAGCATATGGCGTGGCTTTTTTTCATTAATTGTCGGAATAAACCAGTCCAGTATCTTTTTTGTTCCGCCTCTTTCCCGCCACAAATCCCCGCCAATTCCAAAACCGTCAAAATCCAGTGAATTTATAAATTTTGCGCTGTTTTCCCTTAAGTCCTTAAATTCCGAACCCTGTATAATTCCAAAAATCGCTTGTTTTGATTTTTTAGTTTTCAAAGAAATTTCAGCCCATTTATGAGTTCTCTCTAATGATTTTTTAACATAATCATAATTAGCTAATGGAGGAGTACACTCGTCAAAGGCAAAAATAATATCTGCTCCCAGTTTTTCTTGTATTTTTATTGATTCTTTGGGACCTAAAAAAAGTTTGCTGCCGTCTAAAAAAGATTTGAAAAAAACCCCGTCTTGTGTGATTTTTAATGATTTGGGATGTCCCGATACGCCGATTATTTTTTTATCTGCCATGCCTTTTCCTAAAAATTTTGTAAGCCCAAAATCTTTGCCGAAACCTAAAGAAAAAACCTGAAAACCGCCCGAATCGGTCATCAATGGTTTTTTCCAATTCATAAATTTATGCAATCCTCCCGCTTTTTCTACAATTTTTTCTCCTGGTTTTAAATGCAAATGAAAAGTATTTGAAATCAAAATTTGCGATTTAGTTTCTTCCGCCTCTTTACTGTCCAATGTTTTTATAACTGCCTGGGTTGCCACTGGAACCAAACACGGAGTTTCAACCACTCCGTGACCGGTCTCTAAAAAACCCAATCTTGCCCTGCTGTTTTTTGATTTTTTTAATATTTTGAAATTCAAAATTAAAGAAAGCGAGGCAAATATTTTTTTTTGAGCGCGAGGGCAGGCTTGCCGAAGGCAAAATCCCCTCGCCGAAAAAAATTATTTGCCGAGCAATTAAGGTTGCAAAATGTCTTCTGTTCTTCCGTTTATTGAAATTATAACGCTTTGAACTGTTTTAAATTGCGAAAGTGTTTGAGTTATCTGATTTCTTATTGCCGACACTCGACACGACCCGCCAACATTTTTTTCTAAATTACTGTCAAAATCAACTTTCGCCACAGTATTTTCAATTGTTAATTTTTGAATTTTAACACCTGGATTTATGCTTGTAAAAAATCCGTCCAATATTTCTTGTCTGGTCGGTCCTTTTAATAACTCTTCCAAAGCCGCTTTGGCAACCGCCTTAGTTTCAGAAACTCCCCTATCTACGGGGAAAACCTTTTGACAAGAATACTCGGGCTCCATTTCGTTATTGTTAAAATAAAGCTTCACTTGTATCGCGCCTTTCACGGTTTTGCTAATTTTTATCGGCAAAACAAACTCCCTATCATTTTGGGGCAAACCGCTGGGATTTTCATTATTAAAAACAAGTCTGCCTGCGTCCATATTAAGAGAAATAAAATCTAAAATTGTTTTAAATCTGACAGGCAATTGCGTCCACTCGGTTGTTGCCTGCAAAAATCCTACGGCTAATTCTTCGCCCTCGCTATTTAATAATTTAACTGTTCCAACCTGGCCCTCAAAACCAACCCAGCCGTTGCCGTTAATGGTACCTATAATTTCTAAGGGAGAAAAAACCTCTTCGTTTGATTTTGGCAAAAAAACCTCAATGCCTAATTTTGTCTCTGGTGGCAATATTTCCTCCTTTTTTTGTTGCAACAAAATAAAAGAGGCAACAGATAAAGCCACTGTCGTTATTATTATTGTAATAATTAAAAAAACTTTTTTCATACATTTAATAATACACTTTATGGTAAAAAGAAAAAACCCTTGACTTATAATAAATAAAAAGTATAATAACTCTAGATGTATAAGTCGAGCTATCTTAGAAATAAGTAAAAGCGACTTAAAAGTCAAAAGGTCGCTTTATATTAAAACAAAGCAAAATCATTTCAATGGTCTTCAAAAAATTTGATAACCAAAGGGGAGGAAATTTTGGTCCTCGTGAAATGGTCAAAGGAAACTGGAAATGCGGCGAATGCGGCGTAGAAATTACAGAACTTCCCTTTGAACCAGCTCCCGACAGGCCAATCTATTGCAGAGAATGCTGGTCTAAAAAAAGACCTCCAAGATTCAGCAGATAATTTCTGTGAATTTAAAAAACAACCCTGAGTTTATCGAAGGGTTGTTTTTTTGTATAAAAAAAATATTAGTGATATAATAATTTAAACTGATTTTAAAAATAAAATAGAAATATGATTTTTTTTGAGGACACGATTTCAGAAAAATCGCGAATTGAAAAAACAATAAACGAATACGGATATGCCCCAGAACATAATTTTTGGTGGTATCAATGCCAGGCAGAAAAAGGTTCAAAAAATATATTTGCCGATGGAGAGAATGGGACAGGACTCTTAACAATTGAAGAAAAAGATAAGGGAGCGTGCATTGTTTTTTCTAGCCCAATTGCGCCTTCTCCGCTCCGCGTTGCGATTCTTCTTCAATATTTAGATTGCATATTCCAGACAAAAGAAATTAAAAAAGTCACCCTTGAGCTTGAAGATGCATTATATAAAAAATTTATAAGCGCTCTGCCGCAAAGCATTAAAAGCCGTCGAATCAACTATACATTAACATGGCCTATATACAATCTTAAAAATTTTGATGCCTCGCTTTCGGGAAACCGTTGGAAAACATTGAGAAAAGAAAAAAATAAGTTTTACCAGAGTCATTCAGTATCAGTTTTAAACGCTAAAACTTACGAAAATAAAGAAGTTTTATGTTCCATAATTGACCAATGGCGCAAGAAGAGAGGAGGAAGCGACAGGGCTCACTTCTTGCCATTTTATAATTTTATAGATAGTAATTTCAAGGGGTCAACGGAATCAAGAGTATTAGTTGTTGATGGAAAAGTATGCGGAATAAATGCAGGATGGATGATTCCTAACAGTAATCGATTTTATGGTTCATTGGGAATTCACGACTATTCAATTTCAGACCTGGGAGATATGCTTTATCTCGAAGATTTGGCATGGCTTAGGGCTAAAGGCTATAAAGAAGCAGACATGGGCGGAGGAGAAGATGCGTTAACTAATTTTAAAAATAAATTTAAGCCCGAATCATTTTATAAAACACATGTATTTTCAGTGGCAAAAAAACAATAATAAACTCAAAATTAAATTTTAATAATATAAAATGGCGAATGGAAATGGAATTTTAAAAAATGGAATAACGCCGGCTTTAAAAGAAGCGAAAAAATTTTTGTTTGTAAGCTGGGAAAGTTTATCGGGCGATTTAGCTTTGCAAATTAAAAAAGAGGGGCATGAAGTAAAAATTTATATAAAATCGGAAACAGATAAAGATGTGTACGATGGATTTTTAGAAAAAGTTGACGACTGGAAAAAATTTATTGACTGGGCAGATGTAGTTTGTTATGACAAAAAAACAGAAATACTAACTGATACTGGCTGGAAATTAATAAAAAATGTCAATAAAAAAGATTTTCTTGCTACACTAAATCCAGATAATTTTGAATTAGAATACCATAAACCAAACAGGTTAATAAAAGAAAAATATTATGGAAAAATGATCCGGTATAATAGTTCGGAAAATGAATTCTGCGTTACCCCCGTGCACAAAATGTTTGTTAAGCGCTATAATGGAAAATATTCTTTTGAAAAAGCAAACGATATATTTAAAAATACCAGAAAACATATCAAACTTGGCTGTAATTGGCATGGTAGGATAAATGAAGTAATCAAAATTCCTGACTACAAAATAGAGTGGAATACTGGCGTTCCAAAAATAAAAAGAGCTCATACTTACAAAGGATTTTTAATGAAAACATGCCATTTGATGGCAATCGTTGGTTTTTATATTTCTGAAGGAGCTACTATCAAAAGGTGGAACAATTTAAACGGAATAAGAATCTACCAAAATTATGGAGAAACATTAAATAAATTTAAAAATATATTAAAAAACGCCGAAGTTATTTTTTGCGCAACTAAAAAAGAAAAGGGCGAGGAGATAAGAATCCATAATGGCGCATTAGCAAAATTTTTAGTTGATAATTTTGGCAATGGCACTTTTAACAAGTTCGTTCCAGATTGGATAAAAGAAGCGGATAGTGAAAATCTTAAAATTCTTTTTAATTGGTTAATGCTTGGAGATGGGCACTCGGGCAAACATCATAGTTTTTATTATTCTGTCTCTAAAAAATTATTAAACGATTTGCAAGAAATTTTATTAAAAATTGGCTTAGCGGGCAGAATTAGGGGAAATGTTTTGTCCGTTATCAAAAATAGAAATCTTGAACCGAGATTAAAAGATAAAAAATATTGGACAAAAATTAATTACAACGATTATGTTTATTGCGTTGAAGTAAAAAATCATATAATTTATGTCCGCAGGAACGGCAAACCAATGTGGTGCGGTAATTGTTTTGATGATGTTGGTTTTGGAAAAGAAGCAGACCAATTAAGAAAACAAGGTAAATTAATCGTTGGCGGAAGCGAATACACAGACAAATTAGAAGAAGACAGAGAGTTTGGGCAAGCGGAGATGAGAAAAATTGGCATGTTAATCCTGCCACATTGGGAGTTTTTAGATCATGATGCTGCTTTAAAATTTATAGAAGAAAATCCCGGTAGATATGTTTACAAGCCTTCTGGTTTTATAGGTTCAGATTCTAAGGGTCTTTTATTTTTAGGAAAAGACGAAGATGGGAAAGACTTGCACGAAATAATACGCTCAAACAAAAAAGTTTTAGGAGAAAGGGTAAGACAATTTCAACTGCAAAAATTTGTGCAAGGAGTTGAAATAGCTGTAGGGGCATTTTTTAACGGAAAAGATTTCATTTATCCGATAAATATTAATTTTGAGCATAAAAAACTTTTTCCAGGAGATATCGGCCCATACACAGGAGAGATGGGAACAACTATGTATTGGTCCGGGCCAAACACAATTTTTAAAACAACCCTTGAAAAAATGAAAGAAGAAATTAAAAAATCTGGGTATGTTGGGTACATTGATATAAACTGTATAGCTAACGGTCGTGGAATTTATCCTTTAGAATGGACATGCAGAATGGGCTACCCCCATATATCAATTGCAATGGAGGGAGTTTTAAGCAATTGGGGTGATTTTTTCTATTCAATTGCAAAAGGAGAAAATTTTGAATTAAAAACAAAAAAGGGTTTCCAGATAGGAGTTATTTGCGCGGTGCCGCCTTTTCCTTTTAACGACAAGTCGGAAATGAATATATATAAAGATTTATCAATTATTTTTAAAAAGCCAAGTTTAGACGGAATTCATTTAGGTGATGTAAAGTTAATTGAGGGAAATTGGCAAATAGCTGGAGAAAGCGGGTATGCCCTTGTTGTTACGGGCTCAGGAGTTACAATGGAAGATGCCAGAAAGCAGGTTTATTCAAGATTAGAGAACATATTATTGCAAAATATGTTTTATAGAACCGACATCGGTCTGGGCTGGTACGAAGATTCTGACAAACTTCAAACCTGGGGATACTTGTATTAATATTAATATTAATACGTCAAATTCAGTTTGTCTTCTGTTTTCAACCCAATTTTTTGGACCACGCCGCTATTTACCTCTAAAACATATTTTGCCTCTGCTGTCGGCTTTATAGAATAACAAGAATACCACTTGCAAGGCTGAGCATTCTCACTGATAAAAACAACTTTTTTATCTTTGTTTATCCAGATTATATCTAAGGGAATTAAAGTATTTTTCATCCAAAAAGAATATTTTGCTTCTTTTTTAAAAACAAAAAGCATTCCCTTATCTTGCTCTAGGTTTTTTCTAAACATCAAGCCCTTGGAAGTCTCTAAAGGGGTTTTTGCTATTTCCACATTAAAACAATTGTTTTCGAAACAAACTCTCCCCCATTTTTTTACGGGTTTGTTTATGAATAATGCAAACAATACGGCAATTAAAAGTACAAAAATAGATATAATAATTAAAAAAATCTTCTGAACCATATCATTAGACCTATTGCTTAATAAGAAATCTGCTGCAACTTGTAATTTCGGCTGCAAAAAAGTAAATGCTCGTCGACAGATTTAGCTTCAATATGCCTCCTCTCATTTCCTTTTTTTCGCTCGAAATTACTGCATTTCGCGACGATCCTTATTAAGCAACAGGTCTATTCTTCAACAATACATCTAACTTCGTTGCCTGTTTTTACTTCTAAAAATCCTGACTTTATTGGAAAAAAATGTTGTTTTTCCCGGTTGTCTGTAATTTTTACAATTCCCGCCGCTAAAACCGTAATCAGCGTTTCGTGGTTGTCTAAAACAGTAATTTCCCCCATAACTGTTTTGCAATTTAAGGATTCGGCCTCGTCTTGAAATAATATTTTTTTTAGCGAATAAAGAGATAGTTTCATAAAATTATAAGCAGAAAATTACTTTTCGAGCGCAACCTCTTCTATTCCCCCTTTTAAATAAAAATTTTCTTCTGGAATGTCGTCGTGCTTTCCTTCTAAAATTTCTGCGAATCCGCGAACTGTGTCTTCAAGTTTCACAAACTTTCCCGTCCTGCCGGTAAAATTTTCTGCGACGAAAAATGGCTGGGATAAAAACCTTTGAATTTTTCGCGCTCTATCCACGATTTTTTTATCTTCTTCAGAAAGTTCTTCGATACCCAAAATTGCAATAATATCCTGAAGGTCTTTATATCTTTGTAAAGTTAATTGAACATTTCTGGCCGTCTTATAATGTTTTTCGCCCACTATTTTCGGGTCTAAGGCTGAAGAGTTTGAAGCTAATGGGTCAACAGCCGGATAAATTCCAATTTCTGTTAAGGATCTTGATAAAACAATTGTAGAGTCCAAATGAGAAAAAGTAGTTGCCGGGGCTGGATCTGTAATGTCGTCTGCTGGCACATAAATTGCCTGAACCGAAGTAATAGCTCCATTTTTAGTAGAAGTAATCCTCTCCTGTAATTCTGCCATCTCTTGGGCTAATGTTGGCTGATATCCTACGGCTGAAGGCATTCTTCCCAATAAAGTTGAAACCTCAGAACCTGCTTGAGAAAATCTAAAAATATTGTCTATAAAAAGCAAAACATTTTTCTTTTCTTCGTCTCTAAAATATTCTGCCATCGTCAAGGCCGATAAAGCCACCCTGGCCCTAGCTCCCGGAACTTCGTTCATTTGGCCAAAAACTAAAGCTGTTTTACTTATAACTCCGGATTCGTTCATCTCTCTATACAAGTCGTTTCCTTCTCTTGTTCTTTCTCCAACTCCGGCAAAAACAGAAACGCCACCGGATTCCTCGGCTACGTTTCTTATTAGCTCCTGTAAAAATACTGTTTTGCCCACTCCGGCTCCGCCAAAAAGACCAATTTTTCCGCCCTTAATAAATGGGGCAATTAAGTCAACAACTTTAATGCCTGTCTCAAATACTTCTGTTTTTGTAGCCTGTTCTGTAAAAGCAGGCGACGACCTATGAATCGGCCAATATTTTTCGAACTTGGCTTTGGGTCCGGTTTTGTTTAAGGGCTCGCCGATTACATTAAACAGATTTCCCAAAACTTCCGGTCCGACAGGAACTAAGATTTGATTTCCCGTATCCTCAACCTCTAATCCCCTTTGCAGGCCGTCTGTTGATTGTAAAGAAATTGTTTTTACTTTTGTCAAATCTAAATGCTTCACAACTTCCAAAATAACCTCTCCTTTAGGTCCCTTAACTTTTAAGGCATTAAAAAGAGATGGAAGTTTCCCCTCTTCTTCAAATTCAACATCTACAACCGGCCCTATAATTTGTATAATTTTTCCTTTCATAATAAATATTTTTAAATTTTAACTTTGCGCCTCCGCCCCCGCGCTAATTTCCGAAATTTCTGTTGTTATTCTGGATTGCCTGGATTTATTATATTGCAGGTTTAATGCTTCACCCAGGTCTGAAGCATTATCTGATGCTGTTTTCATAGCTAATCTTCGCGCTGAATGCTCTGATGCGTTCGCTTCTAAAATTAAATGGTAAATCTGTATAAAAAATAAATGTTCCGCCAACTTTTCTAAAACTTTTTCTGGTTTTGGCTCAATTGTATATTCTTTTAGTTTTTGTTTGTCTGAAATAAAACTTATGCGGTGTTCTTTTATCAAATCGGCAAATTTTCCGCGCTCTGGAATAATTTCTTTTATTGTGTCGACAATATGGTCAAAATCAATCGGTAAAACTCTTCTCACGTGCGGTTCTTGTTTTAAGGCAGACCTGAAATGCGTTGAAACAACAATTACTCTGTCCCACTTTTTTTCTAAATATCCGCTTGTTATAAAATCTGTTATTGGTTTTACCTGTTCTGGAGTTGTATAGTCCCCCACCTGCGCAAATTTTTTTATCACTTTTTTACTCAGTCCCGTAGTCCGAACCACAGGACTAAACTTTTTGACTAAATATGCGTTCGCTTTTTCTCCAATTGCCAAATATAAATGTTCTTCTTTTTTCCACTGCTCTTTTTCTATTTTCAAATGAGTTTCAAGTTTTTTAAAAACTGAACTGTTAAACGCGCCGGCCAATCCTTTATCAGATGCCACCAAAACAAATAAAACCCTTTTTATATTTTTTCTAACTTCAAATAATGCCGGCAATTTTTTCTTTTCCAGGGTTGAAATTGTCGCCAAAAAATCCAAAGCCGCAAAAGCATATGGCCGGGAATCCAAGGCAATCTGCTGGGATTTTCTCATTTTTGTAGCCGAAACCAGCTCCATTGCCTTTGTTATCTGACCAATGTTGTTTACAGATTTTAATCTTTTTTTTATATTCTGCGGCGATTCCATAATTTGTTTTTATATCATTTTATCAGCCCATTGACAACAGCTCTGAGTTTGCTATACTTAACTTAGTTTATCAGGCAAAGTCACATTCTATGAATGGGACCGGAAACAACATCTTCAGAAATGGAGGTGCTGTTTTTTTATTTTTTAAATTCATTAAATTCATGTTATAATTTAATCGCGGAGGTTATGGGAGGTTGAAACTAGACGGTCTAGTCTTTGCTTGATAAACAACTGGTTCTATAACAATAGAATGTGGTTCGACTCCACCGGCCTCCGCGTAAAGAATCTGTCATTTTCTGACGGATTTTTTATTATTTTTTTACTCTTGACAAGATTTCATAACGGGTGTACAATTAACTATTAGGATGAGCGAAGCTCTTTCCCAATTCGTAGGCAACTATGCCTCTAAAATAGCGGGAGTTATTTATGGCGAAGAAACGTCGCGAAATCGTGGTAAAATTGACGCCACGCCAAGCAGAAATGTTAGATCAAGTCCTTCTAAGTCTCGTCGCCCTTAGCAGTTACAATTGTGCCGGCAAGCGAGCTGACAGGGGCCTGATTCGCCGAATCTACGAAAAACTTCAAGAGTCACACGAGTGACCTGAGCATGTCGCGCATCGCGCAAAACTGCTCCCCAGCTTAACCGTTGGGCTTTTTTATTTTACTGATTCAATGAACGACTCAATAACTTTTTTTATTTCTGCTTCGGACTCGTCTGTGATTTGTCTTTCCTCTTTTATTTTTTCCAATAAATCTTTGTACAAGTTTTCGATATATTCAATAAATTTTTTTTCAATTTCCGGAATTTCTTCTGGTTTAAATTTGGCAAAATAATTATTCAGAGCTGCGTATAAAACTAAAACCTGTTTTTCAAAAGAAATAGGGGCCAAGTCCGACTGCTTTAAAATTTCCGTTACAATTCTCCCTTTGTTAATTCTCTGTTTTGTGGTTTCATCAACATCGGATGCAAACTGAACAAATGTTTGCAACTCTCTAAACTGAGCCAGTTCCAATCTTAATTTTCCCGCCACTTTTTTCATTGCTTTTGTTTGAGCCGATGAACCTACGCGGGAAACTGATAAACCTATGTTAACGGCCGGCCTTATGCCTTGATAGAATAAATCTGATTCCAAATAAATTTGCCCGTCTGTAATTGAGATAACATTAGTGGGTATATAGGCGGTAACATCGCCCAACTGCGTTTCAACAATAGGCAAGGCGGTTAGAGAACCTCCTCCTTTTCCTTTGGAAAGCTTTGCCGCTCTTTCTAATAACCGCGAGTGCAAATAAAAAATATCTCCGGGATAGGCCTCTCTTCCCGGCGGCCTTCTTAATAATAAAGATATCTGCCTATATGCCCAGGCATGCTTTGAAAGGTCGTCATAAATTACAACTGCGTCTTTGCCTTTATCTCTGAAATATTCTCCGACAGCGCATCCGGCAAAAGGAGCCAAATACCAAAAAGCCGCGGGGCTTGATGCTGACGCCGAAACAACAATCGTATAGGCAAGCGCGTTATTATTTTTTAACGTCTCAACTATTTTGGCAATTTTTGATTCCTTTTGCCCAATAGCCACGTAAATACAAATCGGAGGATTATTAGGATTATCTTGAATTTGATTTATTATTATATCCAAAGCAATGGCTGTTTTTCCTGTTTGGCGATCGCCGATAATCAATTCTCTCTGACCTCGGCCAATAGGAATCATTGAGTCAATTGCCTTTATTCCAGTATGCAAAGGGTAATTTACCGATTCTCTGTCAATAACATTTGGAGCGTCTTTTTCTAAAAAGTTAAAAATGGGCTTGTCTTTTTCTGAAAAAAGAGGTCCTTTGCCGTCTAAGGGATTTCCCAGGGGGTCAATAACTCTGCCCAATAATTGTTCTCCCACGGGTAAAGATAAGAGTTGTTTTATTCTTTTTACTGTCTGTCCCGACTTTATAAAAGAAGCGTCTCCTAAAACAAGCGCTCCGACAGAGTCCTCTTCAAGGTTTAGAGCAACTGCTTTTACGTTTTCCTTGCCTGTCTCTATTATTAAAACCTCCTGCGACTGAACATTAGCCAAGCCGGATATTTTTAATATCCCGTCTCCTGTTTCCATCACCTTGCCAATTTCCTCCCATTCTGTTTTATCCTTGTAACCCTCTATGGCTTGTTTAATTTTTTCTAAAATTTCGTAACTCATATATAAATTTTAAATTGTAAATGGTTAAAATATGCTTTGTAATTTCTTTTGCATTGAAGCGTCAAACTGCTTCTCGTTATTAATAATAATTTTTATGCCTGCAATTATTTCCGGATTAATTTTTTCTTTAACAACATCTCCCTCTTTTGCAAAATTACTCAATATTTTCTTTTGATTGACTGTCGTTTTTCTTGCGGTTTCAAAAATAATTTTTCTTTTCCCCTGTTTTGCTAAAAGAAAATCTTCGGTTAAACTTAAAATTTCTTTTGATTTTCTTTCCTGCCCCGATTTAACTAAAAGATTTATAAAATTATTTATAATCTTTTTTTCGTCAATACCCTTCTTGACCAAAACTTCTGTCAATGCTTTAGCGTATAATTTTATCCTGTTTTGTTTATTCATGCTTCGCGCCTTCAATCGCTCTTTTAATAAGCGCTTCGTCTATTGCGTCCGGATTTAAGCCAACTGTTTTTATTATTGTTTTTTTAACTAATTCTGTTGCCTGCGCTAAAACAACCTTTTTATTTTCTTCTAATTGTTTTTTTAACTGGTCTTGCGCCTCTTTCTGTGTTTGAAATTGTTTTTCTTCGTTTTTCTTTTGTAATTCGCGCTCGAAAATCTTCGCCTTTTCTTCGGTTTTCTTAATAATGCCTATAGAATCTTGGTCCGCCTGTTTCAATTTGTTTTTGGCGATAATATCAACTTCTTTTAGCCTTACATCTGCCTCTTCTGCTTTTACTAAACCTTCTCTTATCTTATCATTACGCTTTTTTATAACAGCTAAAAGGGGCTTGTAAACAAAAGCTCTTAATACAAGCAAAAGTATAAAAAAATTGACCGCTTGGCTTAAAAAAAGCTTCCAGTTTATTCCTAGTTGTTCAAACAATGCATTCATTTATGCAACGAATTTTACAATCAACGCTATAACTAAAGCATAAATAGCAATAGCTTCAGCGAAGGCAATTGCTAAAATTGCCATTGTCTGCACCTTTGATGCGGCTTCAGGATTTCTGCCTATTGCTTTCACGGCGTTTGACCCTATCCAACCAATTGAAATTGCCGGAAATATAGCTCCAAGAGCTAATGCTCCCGCCACCGCTAATGTTCGAATTGATTCTGCGTCCATTTTTTTAAATTTAAATTAATTATATTATTATTTTATTTGACCTTTATTTTTTAATGTTCGTGTATCGCGGTATGCAAGGAAATAGAAACCAAAGTAATCATTGCAAATATAAACGCCTGGATTAATCCGACAAAAAGCTCTAAAAACAAAAATGGCAATGGTATAATATATGGCGCTAAAAAAAATATTATTGTCAATAAAACCTCTCCGGCAAATACATTGCCAAACAGCCTGAATGATAAAGAAATTACTTTAGCGATTTCGGAAATAAGCTCTAATATGCCTATAAAAAAATTAATTGGATTGGTAAAATTTAAAAACTTGCCTATGTGAGGAAAAACCCCGACCACGGACATTCCTAAGATATTAGTTGCTAAAACCGATATAACGGCAAAAGCTAAAGTAAAATTCAAATCGCTTGCCGGAGAACGAAAAAGGGACGCTTCACCCTGTCCGCTATGGAATGTTAAAGAACCCACTCCGGGAAGAATTCCTAAAAGATTTGAAACAAGTATAAAAATAAAAATAGTCGCCACCAATGGAAAATATCTTTGCGCTTTTTCCATACTGCCCAAGGTTGACTCCATCAAACTTAAAAGTCCTTCCGCTCCCATTTCTATGGCTCCCTGCAGTTTTCCGGGAATAATGCTTATTTTCCTGCTCACAATAAAAGCTCCCGATATTAAAAGCAAAGAAACAACCAGAGTCAAAAGAAAACTATTAGTCATGCTAAACCCTCCGATATTAAACAATTCTTGGGCTTTTAATGAAATTTCCTCCATAAAATTAAAACATAGATAACGAATTATCTATGTATGATAAATCAAGTTCTTATTATATCTTAATTTTAAAAAAATTACAATATAATGCGGTTTTTGACAGCGAATTGACCGCAGGCCGCCTTAATATCATCTCCAAACCTGTGTCTTTGTGAAAAATTTACTCCAGCTGTTTTCAAGATCTTTTTAAACTCCTCTACTCTTTTTGCCGAAGAGGGTTTAAAAAATCCTGTTGAGTTATACAAAATTAAATTCAAAAAATATAAGGGCTTACGCATTAATTTTGCCAATTCCATAGCGTGCTGATCAGAATCGTTAATATCTTTAATCAAAAGATATTCAAACATTACCTTTCTTTTTGTTATTTTAATATAACTATCAACTGCTTTTAAAACTTGCTCTAGTATATATTTTTTATTTATAGGCATAATTTGGCTTCGTAATTTATTGTTTGGAGCGTGTAAAGACACGGCTAAGTTTACCTGAAAACCTTCTTTTGATAACTTTTCAATGCCTTCTGGAATTCCTGCGGTTGAAACAGAAATATTTCTTGCTCCTATATTCAATCCTTCTTTATAATTTAAAATTCTTATTGCTTTCAAAACATTCTCATAATTTAGAAAGGGTTCCCCCATCCCCATAAAAACAACGTTGCTTATTCTCTTGTTATTTTTCTTGAGATATCTGGCAAAAAAGAGCGCTTGTTCTATAATTTCAAAACAATCTAAATTTCTTTCAAACCCCATTTTCCCCGTAGCGCAAAATTCACATCCCAAGGCGCAACCAACCTGGCAAGAAACACAAACTGTGTTTCTGCCATCTTTATGATGCATTAAAACAGATTTAATCTTAAGGTCGTCTTTTAGAGTAATACTTGCTTTTATACTATCTTTTGTTTTTGAAACAAGGGTTTCAGCTTTAATTGAAAGCGGACATTCTTTATTTAATTCTTGCCTCAGTTGTAAACCAAAAAAAGTGGCCTCTTGCCAATCTTCAATTAGGTTGACAAACACGGCTAAATTAGCCTGTTTTTGTCTGTATTCGGGTTCTTTTTTTAAAACTTTTTCTAAATTATTTAAATCCATAGCGTAAAACCCCGTTTTTACGGGGTTTTAATTTTCAGCTGGTTTAATATATTTATTTTCCTTTTAATTATCGACTGATTCAATGTTTTTAATTTTCTCTTTTAACTGCTCTTTGTTTTCCTGTATTTTTTGCAATCCTTCTTTTCTTTTCTGCTGTATTTCTTGTTTGAATTCCACTGCTTTTTGTTTTACTTCCTCGCGTATCTTTGCAGTTTCTTTTTGCCGTTCCTGGTTAAGTTCTTTTAGTTTTTCAACCGCTTCTTTTTCTCCCGATTTAATTCTATTTATAATTTCCTGTTTTTGCTCTTTAAATTGCTCTTTAACCTGCTCTGTTTTTTGTTGTTTTTCCCGTCTTAATTCTTCAAATTGCTTCTTGGCATCCTGATTTCCAGCTTTTATTTCTTCTAAAATGCCTTTCTGCTGGGTTCTAAATTCTTCTCTTCTTTGTTGCAAATTTTCAACCCTAGACAAAACATCAATTGCCTTGTTTTTTATTTCTTTGGTAACATTAGGATTATTTTGTAAATTATCTAAAAAAACTTTTTGGCGGGCTTTTACTTGTTGACGAAATTGCTGAAACTCCTCTAATTTTTCCGGAGGCAATTTATCTTCAATTTTTTCTAAAAGGCGCTCCTTATTTAGATAATGTTTGGCTATATTCTTCAACAATTTTTGAGACCTTTCGTCTGCCTTTTTTGCCAAATCATCTTTTTTATCCTCAATTTTCTGCATATATCCATTAGCTTTTTCCAGCATCTTCTGAGCTTTTTCTTGAACTTTGGGGTCAGTGCTGTTTTGAATTATGTAATTAGCTAATTTTGTCCTTTCTTCAGCAAATCTTAATTGTTTTTCCGCTTTTTTAACTGGATTAATCGTTAACGCCAAAGAAGTCCATTCTCTTGCATTTTTCCACCAAAAACCAAAATTAGACGGCATGCTTTTTGCTTCATCAACCTGAACTCCGTCTAATGTTTCCAACTCATCATCTAAACCAGCGCTTTCTGTTAAGGCCTGACTGGCTTCGTCGCTGATTGTCTCATTGGTCAAAGAAGCGGTATTTTCATCCTGCGCTTTTATAAATAAAGGAACTGACACTGCTCCCAAAAGAACAACGCTTATTATCAAAAACTTGTATTTTACTTTCATGTTTTTTTATTTAATTATTATTTCTTAATTGTATTATATTACAAGTGAGAAAGAAATACAAAAATAAATTTTTGTATTTCAACCGAACGCAGTAATATATGAATAATTTTAAATTATTCATATATTCTTTTTATTATGCAAGCCGAGAAACAATAAAGACAAACAGGGCTCCTAAAATAGTAAGACATAAAAGTTTATAAGAGCTGCGCTTTGAGTGCGCCTCTGGCAAAATATCACTAGCTCCTATATAAAGCAAAAATCCGGCGAAAAATCCTAAATATAAAACTAAAAAGCGCGGAGAGACTGCAAAAAAGAAAGTTGAGACAACTCCTAAAACCGGAGCCGTAGAATGCAAAAATAAAAATATTTTAGATTTTTTGGCGGTATTTTTATTAGTAAGCATTAAAGCCATACTATTTAATCCATCTGTAAAGGAGTGAGATATTACAGCTATAGCTACTAATAACCCGACCGCCGGGCTAATTTGAAAGCCGAGACCAATACCGATTCCATCTATAAAACTATGTCCCGTCAAGGCCAAGGCAGAGGCAATTCCTACTTTGGGATGTTTATGTTCCGCATAGTCGCCCTCATGAACGTGGTGTATTAAAATAGTTTTTTCCATAATGTGGAACAATAAAAACCCTGCTACCAGAGCAATCATAGCTTCAATTGGATTAAAGTTATTAACTTTAACCTGTTCAATAATTTCTGGAAAAATTTCAAAACTGACAACTCCCAATAAAACTCCGGCCGCAAAAGCCATGATAAAATGCAACTTGTCTTTAAATCTTATTGCAAAAAGCCCGCCCAAATATGTGGAAAAAAAAGTAGCGACTGAAAAAATTATCGGCGCAAAAATATTCATATTTTTTTATTTTACTTCTTTCTAGTCTAATCGGCAATAGCACGAGCAAAAAAACCGTCGTTGACGCGGCCCGGGAAGTAAGTTAATTTTGCGGTGCTATTGTAAAATAACCACTGTCGTCAGAAAAGAGTTTCCCGGTTGCCCAGTCCTTAACAAAAACTGTTATATAATATTGATTATCGCCACCCAACTTAACGCCCTCGCATTCGCTTGGTATTGTCCACGAATATGTCCCTGTATTTTTTGCAGGATGAGCAGAATCCATTATGCAGGATTCCGGACCATATGGAGAATTGAGATTGTAGGAATGATTAAAGACAAGAGTAATTTGAACAATGGCTAAATCCGAGGTGTTTTCTGCTTTCCATATTATATTGTGTGTTTCTCCCACCCTCAAATTTTCCCCGCCTTTTGGCGAAGTAACTATAATCGGATCTTTGGCTGCCAGTAATGTTTTTGTTGGCGTAGCAAACTTAACCATATCATCCTCTATTTCTTTATATGCCTGCTTAACTTGGAGACTTTTATAATTAAAAACTAAACCGAAATTTGGAAAAAAATAAATATCCTGATAACCGATTGAATCGTTATAGGTTACCTTGTATATATACCCATAAGAATATTGATTGTTTTTTATTTTCTCCGGGCCTGTAATATTTTGTTTTAGATCGGGCGGACTTGAAGGATTATCTAATGATTTTCTAAACCACTCAGCCGTTCTGTCAGGATAATCACTCCCATAATTTTCTAAATAAATATACGCTCCTCCCTCTGTTGAATCTAATTTTGGATTATCATAATTGGTTTCTATAATACTTGTGTCTTTATATTTATCTGTGCCTTTTATATAAAAAGTTTCAAACGGGATGAGTGTTTGAAAATTATATGCTTTATTTGTATAAATTTCATACGCCTTGCCGTCATTTGACTCTGCAGATACCGTTTCAGACCATGTATTATTAATCAATCGTCCTTCGGTTCTTTTTGTAAAAGAACCTGAATCTTCCTCTATTTTTTGGTAAACTTTTTTGGGTACATTATTAATAATCTCATATCTGATTTCTGAATTTTTATCCGAAATTCTGATTACATTTTGAGTACCGTAATTTGTGGCATAAAAATTTAAATGCCCGGAAATCGCATCAGAAAAATTCTTGCTCAATTCAAACTTTTTTGTATTTTTATTATAAAGATAAACATCGTAATAACTTAAATTGGGGGCGTTTTGACTGTACGTTATGGCCAAATCTTTTTCTCCATCAAAATTTAAATCTTCGTATGCTACATTAGGGTATTTATCGTAGGAATAAAAATCTGAATCAATGTCCCTCAAATTAATCTCTTGAATCAGTTGAGAAGTTTTTACATCTTTAATATCTATCTTGTTTTTTATCGGTTTACACGGAGCGTTGCCAGGAGTTGAATGCTCGCATGTTCCTACTGATACTAAAAAAGCATAATCATCCTGATTAATTTGGAATGTTTTGGCAAAATTTGGTTCTGCCTCGCTTAGTAGTATGCCTTTATTTTGGTTATCTGGTTGCTGTGTTGAAGGTTTATTTTTGAGCCACCCGCTAAAAAAATAATATGCAAAAACTCCGGCTAAAATTAGCATAACAACGCCCGCAGCAATCGCTATGACTAATAAACTTGAAATTCCTTTTTGTTTTTTCATTTTAATATTGGCGGTCGTACCCGCTATAATCGTAATCACTATAACCGAATCTAATTGTGCTAAGATTTACGTAAAAGTTGCCGCCTGGCGGGCCAAAAGAATTAAGTATGAACATAAGTTGTCCGCTTTTTCCCGCGAAATCAGAAATTGGAACATGCGCTAAAATTGTTTCGCTAAGGGAATTCTCGTTGGGCGATAGCGTCATAAGATAAATGAGTTTATTATCAAAAAATAATGTCACATAATTTCTATTATTTTTGACTGAAAATTTGTATTCAAAATTCAGATATTTCGCGCTGCTTGGAACATAAAAATAATCTTTCCCGCGCATTAAAACAGCGTCTCTTCCACGCGTGCTTCCTGTTGTTTGACCGCTCGTGCCAAGCGGTTGTGATGGCGAATTTAAAAAAGCATTAAGGGTGTTAATCGATTTTGCATAAACATCTGGTACGGATGTCCCGGTCACTGGATTTTTATTGTCTTTTATTAACTGATCCTTGTCGTTTGTTTCATTTAAATCAGAATCCTTCATTAAGGGATTGGAACCAAAAATAAACTCCTCTATATTCTGCAAACCATCGCCATCCTCATCCCAATATTTATTAACGCAATGGTCGCAACCGAAATACTTCTTTTCCCAAACATTCCAAAGTGAATCATATAGACCATCTTTCTCGGTTCTTATATAAATGCTTTCTCTTTGCAAATAACTTCCAAGCTCATTAACAGACGCCGGCGTGTCTATTCCAGCAATATTTTGATTGTTATAATTTAAAAAGGATGTTGATACTCTCTTTAGTTCTTTCGAATTTGTTTCGAGGAAAAAATTAGAAATTCTATGTGTCTTGGAATCAATATTCATAGACAGTTTTCCGATTGCGTTTCCGTCAAATGTTAAATTCAGTTCTTTTTGCAAGGATTCCGGGATAGTGTCTATGGATAATTCGTTGGAATCAGAAAATAAGCGCAATATATTTTCTGGGGTAAAATAAGAAATTTTTTTAATAAATTGTTGTTCCAAACTATTATCGGATGAAACGTAATAGCTGCCGTCATAATTATCTTGAATATATATTTTTCCGTCTAACAGAATAATATTTTGTTTTGTATTTTCTTGGTCCGGCGCAGTCGAATTTATTATTGCTGTGGGAAGCGCGGTAGAAATTTTCTGTTTTACAAAAACAGATTGGCTTTTTTGTGCAATCATTTCGGATTCAAAATTTCTATCCTGTGTTTCAAAAGTAATATTCGCCTGATAATTAGAAATGGATTTTAGAGCATTTTTCGCTAAATCGCTTTGAGACCGGCCAAAATAATAAAACAACAAAAATGCACCTACGGCCAAAGTAAGTAAAAACATCAATACTGCTAAAATTAAAGAAGCTTTAAGTCTTTTATTGGGCTGAATAGCGCTAATTTGAGTATTTTGATTAGGAAGATTTGTTAGGTTGTCCATATTTTTTTATTTTACCATATATCACAAATTTTAAAAGAACTAACGAGCAAAAAGCCCCCCGCATAGCGGGGGGCTTTTTGGAAAATGTATTATGCGCGTGTTACATTTTTTGCGCTTGGGCCTTTGTCGCCCTCAACAACATCAAAGGTGACTTCGTCGCCAACCTTTAACTCAGTGTATGATACACCATTCAAATCATTAGAATGAAAGAAAAGATCCTTTGTTTCGCCTTCGCGAGCAATGAACCCAAATCCTTTTTCTGTAAGTGTTTTGATAGTTCCTGTCATGGTTTTATTTTAATTTCTATTTTATTTTACCTTGCTTTTATTTAGAAACCCGACCCCGTCTCTTATAGACCTGTTGCTTAATAATTAATCTACTGCAATTCAAAATTTTGGCTGCAAAATAATAAAAACTCCTCTGCTTATATTAACATATAAACATCGTCGTTTTTCTAATTTTTCGCTCAAAATTTTTTTATTTCGTCACGAATAATTATCAAGCAACAGGTCTAACTAACAAGTAATATCATTATACTATTTTATATCCCCCGCGTCAATAACTCAATCTTATTTACAATTTTTCTCTAACCATTTATACGTATTAAAAAAATCCTTTGACGAACTAATCGATCCTGACTTATGTTTTTCAAACTTTGATATTTTGTTATCTTTTATATGCTTTATAGAAAAATCGCATTTATAATCTCCGTTTGGTCTTCTGTGTAGGTTCTTCCAAATAATATCTTTCTTGCATACAGCAGTAAGATATATCTCATTCGGGGCAACATCAATAAATAATATGCCATCAAAATCTCTTTGAGCGTGTAAGTTTTCGTGTTGAAACAATCCTGTGCCGATTGTGATAGTAGCAAATTTTACTTCTATTTTCAATCCATTAGAAATAAAATCCCAACCCTTTACCGCTTCCGTGATACTTGCATCATAATCAATTTTGCATTTAAAATCTTTTAAAATTTCCACTGTTATTTCCTCGCCCAGTTGTCCTCTTTCATCAATCGTTAAAAATTGTATATCTTCATATAAACTATCATTCCAATCAAACTTTTGGGGTGGTTTTCTTCTCTTTATTTCCTTTATTTTTTTGAAAATTATATCTGATATTTTCATATTAAATGTTTATCAAAATAACCTGCTTCTATTATTACATTCTCAATTAAACTTGTTCGTAGATTTAAAGCAGAATTAGTAGATAAAAAAGCAGTTTTTTCCCAATCAGTATTACAAAGAATGTCTTTTATCTTTTTTTTATCTCTTTTAATAACTACTCCATAACCTCTCTCGTGCGGTAAATCATAAAAAGATTTATATGCTTTCATCCCTGTAAAGGTCGTGGATGGCAAATACACATCACATTTTTTTATCATATCCTTATTTCTTGTGTTTGCTGGCAAACCACCATCAGATAAAGAATACACATCAATAAAATTTCTACAAGTTTTAGATGGTTTTATTTTTATTTTATCTGTATTGATTTTAGTCCAAACTTGAAAAACGGTATTTATTTGAATATCTGTACCGTCTGGATACATAAATGAATCTGGCGGCAAATGTTCATTATATGCTAATTTATATCCTATTACTCTTTTTCCTGCAACCCCCTTGCCGTCACTATTAAAAAGTTGTGGCAAAATAAAAGCAACCATATCGGCATAGGAATAAGATTTATTGATAAAAGCAAGAGCTAATTTTCCTCTCAATCCGAATGGCGGATTTCCGATTACGACATATTTTTTCTTTGTATTTTTAGGATACCAGCTAAGATAATCCGATTTGATTATTCCCTTATTTTCTATTCCAGAAAATCTTTTCGGTTCTATATCAATTCCTATTCTACGATTTTTCGGTAGAAGTTGAAAAAAAGAACCACACCCAGCGGACGGTTCAATAAAAATATATCGCTCTAAATTTACTCCAATCTCTTTTGAAACCTTTTGAAATGTCTTGTAGCAGTATTCTGATACGCTCGGCTTCGTATAAAATTGATCTTTTAATTTATACATATTAAAGGAGTTTAATCTATTATATCAGAAACAAAAAGTGTCCACAATAGCCAACCTGTCAATAACTAAACCCCTTAATCTATTCTTGGCTCGTTAATTTAAAGTCGCCTTTAAATAAATGTTTTGCCAACATGAAAACGCTGTATGTTATAAAGGGGGCCGCGAAGACATCAATTGAATAATGCATGTGGGCCAAAAGCATGCTGGCGCCAAAAATAAATGAAGCTATAAAGAAAAAATACCGCCAGAACTTTTCTTTCCAAAAAATAAGAGCAAAAAGAAAAGGAACCCCCGTGTGCCCTGAAAAGAAAAAGTCGGTTTTAGCGCTATAAAAAAAGTTATAAATATTAAATCCGATACTTTCCGGATTCAATGTTAGTTGATTGGGATTTACTCCCAAGTGCGTCAAGCTGACAAAAAATGACCTGATAATAATAAATAGCGCCAAGGTTTTTAAAGTAAATGCAATATATTTAGGGAATGCTAAAAATAAAAATACGATAATCAAGGTAAAAATCAAAACTCCTTCAACAACAAAAAAACCAACATTAATAGTTGGCAAATTGTCTAAAAATATGTCTCCTACCGGAGTGCTGGCAACATAATCAACGTAATTATTGGCATAGCTTTGCGCCAATAATGCCAGCAAAAGAAATAATCCGCTGATCAGCGCTGATAAAAAATTATCTTTTATCCAAAAATTTTTGTGCCTTAAATAAATTTTGTTTAAAAGCCTCGTCATAATAGACCTATACTTTAGTAACAGGATATGGATGAAATAATCTATCCTTTCCTTGCTCGGCGCTATCTTTTTGCTTTTCTGGCGACAAGGATGTGAGCCATAATATAAACGGCCTTCTAAGTTTGTCTATAGACCAATTATCATCTTTAAAAAGAGATGTTTTCTCTTCTTTAAAACGAGTGAGTAAAATTAAGGTGGCTTGCAAGCTTAGGGGAGATAATTTATTGTGCTCTATTAAAAAATGTTCTTTATTGGTCATACCCCATCTTACAACAATTTTCTGAAAAAATCAAGCTGTCTTTTCTAGGATTAAATTATTAAGTATTTTTTTAACACTCTCTATGCTGTCGGGGTCAATTATTGAAATTGGAATTATTTTTTGCCCAACCTTTTTAAATTCTGCCACCATTTTTAAAATAACCTCTGGCAAAGCTAAATCTGACTTACTCAAAAAAATATACTCATTTTTTTCTAAAAGCAATTCATTATACTTTGATAATTCAGCTCTGACTGTTTTGTAATCCCCAACCGGGTCTGCCGAATCGGCTGAAACAAAATGAAACAAAACTTTTGTCCGTTCTATGTGGCGTAAAAATTTAATGCCCAATCCTTTGCCGGCCGAAGCCCCCTCTACCAGCCCCGGGATATCGGCCAATATCAAATCATAATATACGCCTAAATTGGGATTTAAAGTTGTAAAAGGATAATTTGCCACCTTACTTTTGGCGGCGGTTAATTCATTGAGCAAACTAGATTTGCCGACATTGGGAAGCCCCACGAAACCGACATCGGCAATCATTTTTAATTCAAGGCGCAATTCAAAAGATTGACCATTTGTTCCCTCTTCAAATTGCTTTGGACTGGTATTAGTCGCTGACCTAAAAAGAAAATTTCCTCTTCCTCCTTTTCCGCCCTTGGCAACTAATTCCAACTGACCTATTTTGGTAATTTCCAAAGTTTTTCTAGTTGTAAGATTATGGGAAACCGTACCAACCGGCACCAGTAAAATTAAATCCCCGGCATCATGGCCGTCATGAAGCTGATTTCTACCGTTTTGACCATCCTCGGCCTTAATGTCTTTTCTAAAACGAAACTGCCTTAAAGCTCCTATATCAGAAACTCCTTGTAAAAAAATATTGCCGCCGCAACCTCCGCTTCCTCCAGTGGGGCCCAGGGCCATTTTTGTTTTGTTAAAAACCACCAGGCCTTTCCCGCCGTGTCCAGCTGTAATCTTTATTTTTACATCGTCTATAATCATATCTTAACCTTTATTTTCGATTGTTTTTTTTGAACTCAATAACGAGATCTCTATTTTTTTCTAACCATAGTTCTGTTGCTCCTAATTTTGTTCTTTCAACCCAATCATGTTTCATCCCTAAACTATTGAATACTTGTTGTGGTTTACTATCTTTGCTACATTCTATCTCTAACAAATTGCCCACGCCACAAACAATATCAACAACAATCTCAACATCATCTTTAACAAAAACGAACCTATTTTTTTCAATCACAATATGATTTTTTAAACTTTTTGTTTTTTCCGCAAACTGTGCCTCGGTGATTTTTTCTTCGTAGACCGTTTCGCCAATTTTCTTTTTATAAACAAACCTTTCTTGTATGGGTGCATCTGAAGGGATGTTTTTCACGGAAATTACCTCTATAACTCTTTTGCGAAAACCTTGTAAGCTTTTAAGAATAGCGAAATCTTTTGTATCGGGATAAGTATCTTTAATTTTTAAAACACTTGTTTCTTCAAAATTGGCTTTTAAAATAGTGCCAACAATTTCGTCTATTCTATCGGTTTTGATAATAAATTTAATTTCTTCTTCTATCTTCATAATTTTAAAATTAATATCGCCAGAAAGAGATTTTTTAAAGTATCTCTCTCTGGCGAATTTTTATTCAACTAGTCCACTCGGCCGAAGCAATTATCAAACTCCTGAATCATATCTGAAATAAACCTACGAAGTTCGTCGTTGGAAACGGCCGATATTTGAACTTGCCTATTTAGATGATTATAGTAGCCATGAATATATTTCTTATCCGGGGCTACTATATTGTCTCGGATATCTTCATAAAAAATCTCCTCTGGGCGATATCCCTGACCCAAAAGTTGGTAATAAACCCCGTCCCCGGATAAGGACGAAGAATAGCGACATTGAAATAACTAAGACCTAACTTACCTAGCTCCATAATAAAGTTTCGCGTTTCTTGAATTTCTCGGTAGGTTTCTGTCGGAAATCCTAGAATAAAAAATGCTTTGACGATAAAACCTAAATCAACTAATTTTTTTACCACCACTTTTGCCATATTATTATCTGAACCTTTGTGAGTCATTTTGAGAATACGATCACAACCGCTCTCTATGCCAATGGCGATAGTTGTACCACCGCTTTCCTTGAGCGCATGCAAAGTTTCCTCTGACATACCCAAAAGGACATCAACGCGAGCCATGGCTCGCCAAGTGATTATGCCGTAAAGATCTACGCTCTTAAGTCCTTCGAAAAATTCCCGAGCTCGCTTTTCACTAATCAAAAATTGATCATCAAGAAAATGAAAAAAACGTTTGCCATCATCGTACGCTATTTTCATCTGTGCTACAACTCGAGTCATAGATTCAAATCGCACCACACGACCACAAAGAAGCGGACTTGCGCAATAAGAACAGTTAAATGGGCAACCACGCGAGGTAATCATATAATATGTTTCTCCTGTTGGCTCGAAGAAAATTTTGTCGATGGGTGGGATGGCATTAACATCAATCCATTCTCCTTTAGGATTAACCACATATTTTTCACCATCCACAAATGCCACACTTGTAATTTCTTCGCGAGGAGTACCATCGATAATTTTGAGAGTCGACTCCTCCCCTTCGCCATGAACTACGGCATAAAAGAAAGAAAATTGTTGAATAGTTTCTTCCGGGATTAATCTCGCATGGATTCCACCGAGAATAGTCCGTTGAGGTAATGCTTGAGCGATATAACCTGCAATATGGATATTTTCGGACATAGCAGTAAACCCAACATAATCTGTCGGACAAGACCGTAAAAAATCAATTGTCTCGACAACCGACATCTTTAACGCATCAGCGTCTAACAAACCAACTTTTTTACCATGATGTGCAAGAAAAGTAAGAATACTTCCCAGACCAAGAGGCGGAATAGTTCCACTCTGGTCTTGTTCGATGCACACCCCATAGTCTTGAGCGGGGGTATTCACTAGAACTAAATCATAGTGCTGAAGTGTTGGTCTAATCATTGCTTTTTTTCCTCACATATCTAAAGGTTCTTGTTCACTTGTCAAAACCGAGAATCTTTCTCAGCGTACTACTTTTACCTTACAAGTTTTACTCAAATATGTCAAATTCAGCTGTTAGATAGCCACTTTTTTAATGGTGCAACTATATTATCAATTACATCATATTCTATTACAAGACTTGCAATACCTCTGGCTATGTTTTTTATTTGAGTACCTTTTTTCGCTATAAGAATCACTTTTTTATCTAACGCATAAGCAATGCCCGCCTCTATAGCTCTTCCTGTTGGCTTATTTGTCACATCAATCAATAGCGCGTCTGACTTGCTTATTTCTTTCCTCGCTCTCTGCATCAACTCTTGTGGACTATTGAAGATATTTTTATAATTTTCCACATCGCGAATAAAGCAAAAATCTTCAAAACCCGCTTCTTTTATGAGCCAGCAAAGATATTCAATTTCTTTTTTATTGTCGCCTTTCTGAAAATTTATTGTGATAAAAAGTTTCATAAATTTTTATAGATATACATCGTCTATAATCATATACCTATTTTACATATAACCTGCAAAAACAATGCCCGTCTTTATTAATTTCGTCTTTATGCCAGAAACAGGGACAAATCTTTTTTGAGTCCTCTTCTTTGTCTCCGGTAACCCTCCTGCATGGGCAATATTTTTCTCCATATTTTTTTTCGTTTTCCAACAATCCTTTGATTACTCTTTCAACGGTTTTCTTATCGGGGTTTAGTTTAAACCCATTTTCTTCTGCGTATTTTGAATACCCTACTATCAATTCCTCAATCTTTTCTGACTGGTCATGGTTTAACGCTTCCTCTAACCATTCTTTAATATCCCTTTCTGACCTTAACCCCACAAAACTGCTGATTGGTTTTCCTTTTTCAAAAAGAACAATTGTCGGAATCCTATCGATTCCAAACTTCTGGGCGGTCTGAGGAATTTCGTCAATATTGGCTTTAACTAAAACAATTTTTTCTTTTAAATCATCCGCCACTTTTTCTAAAATTGGAGTTAAAACAGAACAGGGCTCGCACCAAGTTGCGAAAAAATCAACTAAAACCGGCTTGCCTATGGCCTGAATTTCTTTTTCAAAATTTTCATCGGTTAAAATAATTGACATTTTACTTTGACAAGGCACTCTTGATGTTTTTTACCAAGTCGCCATTTTCCAAATCAATTTTAACTAGATAACCGTAGGCTCCGTTTTCCATGGCCTCGGCTATTTTTTGAGTATCGCTGTAATTAGTTAAAACAATCACGGGAATATTTTTTGTAGCGTCATTTATTTTTAATTCTTTCAGCATAGTTATCCCATCCATTACCGGCATTAAAATATCAAGCAGAATTAAATCTGGTTTAGAACGCAAAGCAACCTCTAGTCCTTCGTTCCCATTTTTCGCCTCAATGGTTTCAAAATTTTCCCGTTTAAGCATATCAGAGTAAAGCTGCAACTCCTCTGACGCGTCTTCTACGATTAAAATTTTTTTCATAAAATTAATTTTTAATATTTTTTATTATCTCACTATTACACTATTTTAAACCTAATACAATAAAAATACAATAAAGCAAGGGCTGTCTATTTTCAATACCGCTATGCGCTTAATTCACTCCTCAAATTTTTACTCTGTTTTTTAAATATGCTACAATAATTATAATAATTGTTAATTAAAACTTTTATGAAAGTTGAACCGCAACGATTAAAAAAATTTATTATAGATGCCGGCTTAATTAATGAAAATCAATTCACAAAAGCGCTGGAAAAAAGCAAGGAATCCAAGCGAGAAATTGACGAAATTTTAATTTCCAGCGGCTTAATTAAGGAAAAAGAATTGATAAAAATCAAAGCCTATCTTTTGGGAATTCCGTTTATAAATTTAGAAAATGAAATTATTTCACCGGATATTTTAAAAATAATTCCTGAATCAATTGCAAGGGCTCACAATATCATTGCTTTTAACAAAAAAAATAATAATCTTGAGGTGGCTATGCTGGACCCGGAAGATTTGAGGACTATTGAATTTATCAAGAAAACAACTCCCTCTTTTAAAATACTGTCGAGATTAACTACTTCGGAAAGCATAAAAAACGCTCTGTCCCAATATCAAAAAACCTTAGAAATAGAATTTGAATCTCTTATAAAAGGAAATGGAGAAACTGAGGGAGTCAAACACATAAAAGATGAAGAAATTTTCAAAGAAAATGACGATGTAAAAAAAGCCGCGGAAGAAATGCCAATCATAATGATTGTTGACACTTTATTAAAACACGCCATTTTACAGGGAGCCTCCGATGTGCATATTGAGCCATCAGAAAAGAATATTGCGGTTCGCTATAGAATTGACGGAATATTGCGCGACGCGATGATTCTTCCTATTATAGCCGCCCTCGGCATTGTGGCCAGGATAAAAGTTCTTTCCAATTTAAAACTTGACGAACATCGGC
The DNA here is from genome assembly GCA_038063015.1 of Patescibacteria group bacterium. Lineage (GTDB taxonomy): Bacteria > Patescibacteriota > Minisyncoccia > Minisyncoccales > Staskawiczbacteraceae > JACPYG01. The sequence continues at coordinate 16,945 of JBBTVX010000006.1, read as the reverse complement.
TCCCGCAAGACGGCAGATTTAAAATTGAAACAGAAGATTTTAAATATTCTATAAGAGTTTCTATTTTGCCGGTTTTCAACGGCGAAAAAGTTGTAATGAGGTTACTGGCTGAAAACACCAAATCATCTACCCTGGACGGTCTGGGTTTTACCGGAAAAGCGTTGGAGCAAATCCGCGACAGCTTAGCCAAGCCCTCTGGAATGATTTTAATTACCGGGCCCACTGGTTGCGGAAAAACAACCACCCTGTATGCAATAATGGAAATCCTTAATACTCCGGATGTGAATATTTCCACAGTTGAAGACCCGATTGAATACAGAATGCCAAGAATTAACCAAACTCAAATTAATTCTAAAATAGGGCTTACCTTTGCTTCTGGATTAAGAGTTTTGGTCAGACAAGACCCAGATATTATTATGGTTGGAGAAATCCGAGACGACGAAACAGCCGGCCTGGCAATCAACGCCGCTCTAACTGGCCACTTAGTTTTATCCACTTTACACACCACAGAAGCCGCTGGCTCTATCCCCCGTCTTATTGATATGAAAGCTGAACCATTTTTAATTTCTTCAACATTAAACTTAATTATAGCTCAGCGGTTAGTGAGAAAATTCTCGGGTAGCAAGGAAAAATATAAATTAAAACCTTCTGATTTAAAAAGTTTAGCCAAATATTGCAATTTAGAACGAATTTTAGAAATTTTAAAAAAAGAAAAATTAATAAAGCCGAAGGCGACAGTAAAAGACATTGAGTTTTACAGACCAAAACCGTCAAAAGATTCTCCCGACGGATATAAGGGTCGAATTGGAATTGTTGAGGTTTTGCCGGTAAGCGAAATAATAAAAGAATTAATCGTTAAAAAAGCGACAACTAAAGAAATTGCGGATCAAGCAATAAAAGAAGGAATGAGAACAATGATTGAAGATGGCTTCGTTAAAGCGGCCCAGGGAATAACATCAATAGAAGAAGTTCTCCGCGTTATTACGGAATAGCAACAAGGCTATAATTAAAGTAAAAAAAATGCCAAATTATTTTTACACTGCCAAATCTTTTAATGGCGAAACAAAAACTGGCAATTTGCCCGCCAAAGACATCAATCAGCTTTCTCAAAGTTTAAAAAACGATGGCCTTATTTTAATCAGGGCTGTTTCAGAAGAAAAAATTAAAAAAAATAAATTGGGATTCTTGTTCCCCTCTTTTGCTGTTTCTCCAATAAAAAAAGTGATGCTGATTAAAAATTTACAAGTCATGGTTGGCGCCGGTCTTTCTATGGTAAAGAGTTTAGACATCCTGTCTATGCAATTTAAAAATAGAAAATTGCGGAACGCATTGCTCGGTATTAAAGAAAAAATTAATAAGGGAAATAATTTCTCTGATTCTTTGGCTGAATATCCCGATATTTTTTCTGACCTCTTTTTAAATATGGTAAAAATTGGAGAAGAATCGGGAACGCTAGACGAAGTTTTTGAAACTCTTTGCCTGCAGATGGAAAAAGAGCACGAATTAAAATCCAAAATGCGGAATGCCATGATTTATCCTTCCATCGTTTTATTAACTATGCTTGGAATTGGAATATTAATTGTAACTGTGGTTTTGCCTCGTTTGGGCGAGTTCTTCAACAGTATGAACGTTGAGATTCCTATATATACAAGGATTATCCTTGATTTTGGATTCTTTGCCCAAAAAAACTGGTATTTTCTGCTTTTAATTCCGCCGGTTCTGATTTGTTCTTTTCTATTGGCAATAAAAACTAAAAATGGGAAATGGATTAAGGATGCTCTGTTGTTAAAAATACCATTAATTTCCTCATTTGTTAAAAAAAGTAATTCTGCGCTTCTTATCCGTTCATTAAGTTCCCTTATATCCTCTGGCGTTCCGCTGATAAAATCTTTGGAAATTATCTCTAAAACTGTTGATAATTTCTACTTTAAAAAAGCTTTGATCGGAGCTATAGAAAAAATTAAAAAAGGAGAAAAACTATCCGGCGCGTTAAAAACCCATCAAACCCTTTTCCCTTTCGGCACAATTGAAATGATGGAGGTCGGCGAAGAAACGGGAAAAACCTCAACCATCTTGAAAAAATTAGCGGAATTTTACGAACAAGAAGTTGTTGCCGCGGCCGAAAATCTTTCAACCGCAATTGAACCGGTTTTAATACTTATTTTAGGGCTGGCTGTCGGGTTTTTTGCGGTTTCTATAATTGGACCAATGTATTCGGCCATGCAATCTATCGTATAAAAACTATGTTTTTATTTACAAAAAAAAATCATTTTAATTTACAGAAGGGATTTACCCTAATTGAAATTATTGTGGGACTTGCTGTTTTTTTAATTCTTTCATTGAGTATTTATCAGGCATATATCAGTTTGCTTGAAACCATACGCGCTTCTCGACTTAAAGTGGTCGCCACCGCATTAGCCAACGAACAGTTTGAAATAATCCGCAATCTTCCATATACTGATGTGGGTATAGTTGGCGGTTTGCCTTCGGGAAAAATTCAACAAAATCAAACGTTGACGCGCGACAACACTGAATTCTCCGCAAAAACCAACATCCGCAATATTGACGATCCATTCGACGGAACTATCGGAGGTAACCCCAACGATCTTTCGCCGGCCGATTATAAATTTGTTGAATTAGAAGTTTCTTGTTCTTCTTGCAAAAATTTTAGACCACTATCTTTTACCACTAATGTCGCACCCAAAAATTTAGAAGGCGCATCTGTTAACGGAGCGCTTTTTATTCAAGTTTTTGATGCAAACGGCCAGCCGGTGCAAGGGGCGAATGTGCATGTTGCAAATAATCAGGCGAGTCCGCCTTTTGCAATAGACGATACCACAAATAATAACGGCCTGCTACAAATAGTTGATACGCCCCCAGGCGTCGGAGCGTACGAAATCATTGTTTCGAAACAAGGATATTCTCAAGAAAAAACATATGCGATAGATTCGCCGGAAAACCCAAATCCAACGAAACCGCACGCCAGCGTTGCTGAACAACAAGCAACCCAGATTAGTTTCGCAATTGATAAAACAAGTTCTCTTAATGTAACAAGCGCCACTGAAATATGTTCCCCTGTTGGCAATATAGCTTTTTCATTGAAAGGGACGAAACTTATCGGCGCAGATCCCGACATTCTAAAATATGCGCAAAATTATGCGACTAATAGCTCTGGGATAAAAAATATTAATGGTCTTGAGTGGGATACATATAATTTTTCTCTTAATGACAACGACTATGACATTATTGGCGCAATTCCGCTTTTGCCTTCAAATCTTGGACCAGACACAGAACAAAACTTAAAGCTCGTGATCGCGCCTAAAAATCCTCTATCTCTTCTGGTAACTGTAAAAGATGTAAGCACCCATCTTCCATTATCTGGCGCCAATGTAACTCTTGAAAAAACAGGATATAATAATTCTCTTGTTACTGGCCGCGGATTTTTAATTCAAACCGATTGGTCAGGCGGAGCTGGCCAGGAAAATTTTATTGACCGTTCAAAATATTTTGATTCCGACGGCAATATCGACATTGACAATCCCTCCGGAGAATTACGGTTAAAAAAAACATTTGACGAATATGAATCATCGGGAAATTTAATTTCTTCTACTTTTGATACTGGCTCAGAAAGCAATTTCTATCAAATTTTATGGAAACCGCAAGACCAACCGCCAGAAACCGGCTCTGATAATATCAAGTTTCAAATTGCCACCAATAGCGATACAACAAACTGGAATTTTTTAGGGCCTGATGGAACTCCAAATACTTTTTATACTCTTGCCAACGCCAATATTAATCCCATTCATAGTGGCGACAGATATTTACGCTATAAGATATTTTTACAAACCGCGGATACCAACTTTACGCCGAACATTGCTGAAGTGGCTTTTACTTTCTCTTCATTGTGCGTTCCTTCCGGACAAGTGATATTTACTGGACTTACTTCCGGAGATTATACTCTCACCGTTTTAAAATCTGGATATCAAACATCAATCAACACGGTGAATATTTCAACTTCATGGCAACAAAACGAAGTAATTCTCAACCCTTCGCTCGGGCGTTAAACATATGCAACATAAATCATCTAAAAATTCTTTTGGATTTTCAATAGTTGAGCTTCTTGTCGGTCTTTCTATTCTCAGCTTAATCGGGCTGGCTATCTGGACTTTTCAAAAAGATATATTTTCGTTAAACAATATTATATTCAGCGATATTACTGCCCAAGAAGATGTGCATAAAATATTTAAAACAATAACCGCTGAAATCCGTTCAGCCTCGTCTTCCAGTATTGGCGCCTATCCCATTGATAGCGCAACCTTTACTTCTTTTATATTTTATAGCGATATTGATGATGATGGAATAAAAGAACGGCTTCGTTATTTTCTTGACGGAACTATATTAAAAAAGGGGGTGTTGAAACCATCGGGTAGCCCGCTTACTTATAACCCCGCCGCTGAAACAATAAACGAGTTCGTTCATGATATTGCCAACGGAGCTGACCCCATATTTAGTTATTACGATACAAATTACGACGGATTTACTCCATCTTTGACAAACCCAATTAATATATTAGCGATACGTTTAATAAAAATTACTATTATTGTTGACCATGACCCTTCAAAACCGCCGGGTCCCGTTACTATTACTACTCAAGCGTCAATTAGAAACCTAAAAGATAATCAATGACGAAATTAAAAAATCAACAAGGTCAAATTCTTATTCAAGTGATTATTTTTGCCTCAATTGCTATTCTGTTTATTGGAGGAGCGATTAACGTTGTGAATATGGGCATTAAATCCTCTCAACAAGGGTTTAACCGTGAACTGGCTATTCAGATTGCAGAGGCGGGCATTGACTATTATCGCTGGCATCTTGCTCACGCGCCCCAAGACTACCAAGATGGAACGGAAATTCCCGGCCCTTATTCCCATGATTTTAATGATAAAGATGGAAATACTATCGGCCAATTTATTCTTAATATAACGCCGCCGTCCATTGGGTCATCAATTGTTGTCGTAAAATCTACTGGAAAAATAATAGCTGACCAAAACATCTCGCGAAGTATTGAAATCCGTTTAGCAAAACCATCTTTTGCTAAATACGCTGTTGTGGCCAACTCAGCAATAAGGTTTGGAGAAGGAACTGAAGTATTCGGACCCATTCAATCAAATGGCGGCATCCGTTTTGACGGACTTGCCCATAATATTATTTCCAGCGCCCTTGTTTCTTATGACGACCCTGACCATAGCGGAGCAAATGAATTTGGCGTTCACACCCATGTTTTTCCCGCTGATCCTTTACCGCCTAATTCTGCGCCGTCAAGACCTGATGTTTTTATAGCTGGCCGCCAATTTCCAGTTCCAGCAACGGATTTTGCCGGCATTACCGCAGACCTCGCCCAAATAAAAAACGATGCGCAAGCGGCTGGTTTTTACCTTTCAGGCAGTGGCGCGTTGGGTTACCATGTCGTTTTAAAAACCGATGATACTTTTGATTTATATCGTATAACCACTTTTATTAATCCGCCGCGCAATTGCAGTAATCCCGGCTGGCCTACTCAACAAGGATGGTCGATTTGGAGTATTTTAAGACAGCAATTAATTAACAATTACCCGCTTCCCGCCAATGGTCTTATTTTTTTAGAAGATAATATATTTGTTAGCGGTCAAATTAATACTGCGCGCGTTACTATTGCCGCCGCATCTTTTCCCGACAGTCCTTCTTCAAGAAAAAATATTATTATCAACAACGATATTCAATACACAAATTATGATGGTCAAGATGTTGTTGCGCTTATTGCTCAAGGAAATATTAATATTGGTATGACAAGCGAAAACGACCTGCGCGTTGATGCCGCGCTTATCGCGCAGAATGGACGCGTGGGAAGATATTACTACTCTTCAAATTGTTCGCCGTATCACATTCGCCAAACAATTACCCTTTACGGCATGATCGGCACAAATCAAAGATATGGATTTGCCTATACCGATGGAACAGGGTACCAAGTTCGCCAGTTCAATTATGACGGAAATTTTTTATATAATCCGCCACCCAGCTTTCCTTTGACATCTGACCAATATACAATTCTTTCGTGGGAAGAAATAAAATGATATAATAACAATAATGCTTAAATTTTTAACATTAAAAGAAGAAACATTCGGCTTGGATATAACCGACCTGTCTTTAAAAATCGTCAAGCTTAAAAAAAAGAATAAATCTTTTGATTTAGTTTCTTTCAATCAGCTTGAAATAAAACCGGGGATAATTGAAGAAGGAATAATTAAAAACGAAGAGGCTCTGGTAAAAATTATTAAAACAGCTTGCCAAAATATAAAAGGAAAAAAGCTTGATACAAAATATGTGTTCGCGTCTCTGCCAGAAGAGAAGTCATTTTTACAAGTGATTCAAATGCCAAAAATGAAAGAGAAAGAATTAGTGTCGGCTGTTCCGTTTCAAGCCGAAAATTATATTCCTTTGCCTATTGATGATGTTTATTTGGATTTTCAAACCATCTATCCTATTAAAAATTATCTTAATTATCTTAATGTGTTGATAGTCGCTATGCCAAAAAAAATAGTCGACTCCTATATTTCTTGTTTTAAAAAAGCCGGGCTAATCCCCATTGTTCTTGAAGTTGAATCACAAGCAATCGCTAGAGCTTTAATAAAAAAAGAAGAAGCCGGCTCTGCCCCATTAATTTTAATTGATTTCGGAAAAAATAATATTGATTTTATTATTTTTTCCGACCATTCTATCCGTTTTACCTGTTCAGTTCCAATTTCATCGCAACAATTAACAATGGCCATATCAGAAAATTTAAAAATTAATTATGACAAAGCCGAAAAACTAAAAATAGAATATGGCCTAATCGGAGAGAAAAAAAACGACAAAGCAAAAAAAATATTACAGATAATGACTCCTATTTTAAACGATTTAATATCGCAAATACAAAAATATTCAAATTTTTATCATGACCATTCTTTTGACGAACATATTCTCCCTGACGGGAAAATAGAAAAGATATTGCTTTGCGGAGGAGGGGCAAATTTAAAAGGATTGCCAGAATTTCTTTTCAAAAATTTAGGAATTCCTGTAGAATTGGGAAATCCCCGGATAAATTTTTTATCAAAACGACTCAATAATGCTATCAATAAAAACATATTATCTTTTACCACTGCCATAGGATTAGCGCTAAGAGCGATGGACGATAAAGAAAATTATTAAACAATGCATCTAATGATAAATCTTTTGCCGCCAGAAGAAAAAGGGAAACTTTTTTTGAAAAAAAGCGAAAAATTAATTGCTGTTTTAGAAATTACTATTTTAGTTTCTTTAGTTTGTTTAATTTTAATATTGTCGTCAATAAAACTTTATATTGTTGCTGAAGCTAATTACCAAAAAAATATTTTAGAACAGGCGGAAAAAAGATATCAAACCCCTAGTTTTCAAAATTTTAAAATTATTATCCAAAAATATAATAAGACCATATTCCAGCTTAAAGATTTTTATGAACAAAAAATATATTTTAGCCAAGCATTAAAACTTATATCAAATATCCAACGTCCGGAAGATCTATATTTAACAGAGCTCTCATTAAACAAAGACGAAGGTAAAAAAATCAAAGTGATTGCTGCCGGAATTAGCGACTCTCGGGAAAACTTGCTGCTTTTTAAAAAAAATATTGAGGAAAATCAAAAAATAGAAAATTCCTATTTTTCGCCCGAGAATTGGACAAACCCCAAAAATATTAATTTCAATTTGACTTTTGAAATTCGCAACAATGGCATCTAAAAAAATCAACATTGCTTTAATAATTTTTGTGTTAATAGTTGTGGCATTAATTGCGTTTTTTATTCGGCCCCTATTGGCGGAAATTAAAATGAGCTCAAAAGAGGCTTTTTTGGAAAAAAATAATATAGCTACTTTAGGAATTCAAGCTAATGAAATAGAAAATTTTGAAAAAAATTATTCTCTCTACAAGCCGGATTTAGAAAAAATGGAACAATTGTTTATTGATTCAAAAAATCCGGTTGATTTTATAAAATTTTTAGAAAAAACAGCTTCAGATTTGGAAATCACCTCAAAAATTTCTTTACTGCCCCCGCCTAAAAAAGGAAATCAAAATTTTATTTCTTTTCAGTTTTTTTCCAGCGGAGATTTTTCAAAAATGTTAGAATTTTCAGAAAAATTAGAAACTGGCCCCTATTTAATTGAAATTAAAAATTTAACAATCAAAAATTCAACAGAACAAAATATTTCTAAAAATTATTCTCCTGAAAAAGTTGATACTCTTTTTTTAATAAAAGCTTTTACAAAACAATGAGATTTATTTTTAATAAAATATTTAATATAATACAAATAGAAAAAATAAAAAAAGTTCCTTGGATTTTAGGATCTCATGCTTTTTCAATTATTTTAATTCTTGTTTTACTTGATTTAATTTTAGGAGAATTTTTACTTTATAAATATGCGCTTTTAGTAAAAAAAGAGGAGCCGAAAATTACTGAAAATATTATTAAGTTTGAATACAGCGACTACCAGAAAATCTTGGAAGAATGGCAAGCAAGAGAACAAAAATTTAAAGAATTCTCTGTCGAAAAATATTCAAACCCCTTTTCAGTAATAGATATAACCGAAACTGAATCTAAAAACCCCGTCGAATCTAAAAATCCCGTTGATTTAAAATAATAAATACTATATGTAATAAAAAATCCATTTGGTAAAACCGAATGGATTTTTTTGTTCCAGTGTGTTATAATAAAAAAATATGAATATAAAAGGAGGAGAACAAATTTTTATTGATAAAAATTCAAAAATTGGAATTTTAATGCTCCATGGCTTTTCCAGCACCCCGCGGCAGTTTAAAGAATTAAGCGCTTATTTGGCTGAAAAAGGATTTACTGTGTTTGCTCCCCTGATAGCAGGCCACGGAACTTCGCCGGAAGACCTAATGAAAACTTCTTCCAAGGACTGGACAGAATCGGTAAAGAACGCTTATTTAGAATTAAAAAATAAATCTGAAAAAATTTTTATTATCGGCAATTCTTTTGGCTCAAATCTTGCCTTCTGGCTAGCAAAAGAGTTAGATAACGAACCAATGGGAATTATTGCGCTGGGCGCTCCTGTTTTTTTAAGATTTCACAATTTTGTCAAATTTCGACTTTTTACCTACGGCCGGCTAAAAAAATATTACCATAAACCGCCGCGTATTTATAAAACCGATTATACGGATATGTTGGACGAAATTTCATATCCCATTATCTCTGTTAAAAACTTAAACGAATTCATTGATTTCTTGGAGCAAGAAACAGCTCCAAATTTACATAAAATTAAAATACCTATTTTAATAGCCAACGCCAGCGTAGATCCCGTAATACATCCCAGAAGCGCAAGTTATATCTTTCAAAACATCGGCTCTCTTAAAAAAGAAATTTACTGGCTCAATAGCAACAGACACAATATTATGGGGAAAGAATGCGAAGGATTATTTTGTAAAATCTATAATTTTATCCGCGAAAATGTATAAATCAATCCCTGAAGTTTTTTTTGAAACCGCCAAAAAACACCCTAACAAACACGCTCTTTTATATAAAAAAGAAGGCGTTTACTTCCCCGTTGCCTATAAAGAACTGTCTAAAAAAATAATAATTCTAAGCGGAAAACTTCAGGCTCTCGGAGTGGGCAAGGGCGACAAAGTGGCAATTTTATCAGAAAACAGACCAGAGTGGTTAATTTCCGACATATCAATTATGACAATCGGCGCTATTGTCGTTCCCCTGCACACAACTTTTAATCCAAAAGCGCTTTGTGGCGTTTTAAATCACTCACAGGCAAAAATTCTTATTGTTTCAAATAGCAATCTTTTAAATAAAGTTCTCTTGGGACAGAAATATTTAAAACACCTTAAAAAAATTATTTTTTTGGAAAATTTAACCGCTACTCAAAAAAATATTTTAAGCAACAAGGTTCTTAGTTGGAAAGCCATATTTTCTCAAAATCAAAATGATGAATATGAAAAAATATTTTTAGATCCTGACGATTGTTGCAGTATTATCTACACCTCCGGCACTACCGGCAAGCCAAAAGGCGTAATTTTAACCCATAGAAATTTTTTAAGCAATGTCGAGGCAGTTAACGAGGTAGTTCCAGTAAAAGAGAACGACGTTTTTTTATCTTTTTTACCTTTGTCTCATATTTTAGAAAGATTAACAGGTTATTATATGCCAATATGCTATGGAGCCACTATAGCTTACGCGGAAAATATAAAACAGCTATCTGTTAATTTAAAAGAAGTAAAGCCCACTATAATGATTTCTGTCCCTCGTGTTTTTGAAAAATTCCATGATGTTGTTTGGGATAGAATAAATAGCTCGTCTTCTTTTAAAAAAAAGGTCTTTAAATGGGTATTAAAGCAAAAATCAAATACTTTAAGGTACAAAATAGCCGATTTTTTTGTTTTTAAAAAAATAAGACAGCAATTAGGAGGAAAATTACGGCTGACTATTTCCGGCGGCGCTTCTTTAAACGAAAATATCGGCCGTTTTTTTCTTAAAATGGGAATCTTAATTTTGGAGGGCTACGGCTTAACAGAGACCTCGCCGGTAATTTCCGCAAACCAAGAGCATAGTTTTAAATTCGGAACCGTTGGCAAGATAATTCCAGGAGTAAAAGTTAAAATTACCGACAATAAAGAAATTTTAGTAAAAGGCCCCAATGTTTTTCAGGGATATCTAAAAAACAAAGAAGAAACAAAATTATATTTCAATAAAGAAGGATGGTTTTGCACCGGCGACTTAGGATTTATTGATAAACAAGGTTTTTTGACAATTATCGGCAGAGCAAAAGAAATGATTGTTACTTCTGGAGGCAAAAATGTTTGGCCGGAACGAGTTGAAAATTTTCTAAACAATGACAAATTTATTTCTCAAGCAATGATTATCGGCAACAAAAGAAAATTTATTTCCGCCTTAATTGCTCCCGACTGGCAGGAAGTTGAAACATATTTGAAAAAAAACAACCTGCCCCTGCAAGAGCATGATAAATTAACAAAAAGCCCTGAACTTTTGGCTATTTTCCAAAACCGAATTGATGAAAAAATAAATCCAAACCTTAGCGAATTTGAAAAAATCAAAAATTTCAAACTGCTGCCCCAAGAATTTTCTCAAGAACAAGACGAACTCACCCCAACCTTAAAACTGCGCAGGCATATTATTGAAAATCATTATAAAAAATCAATAGAATCAATGTATATATAAATCCAACACAAGCATGGATAATTTATGGGCTAAAATTCCTCCTAATAAAATACCCTCTTCAACAAGGGTTGATAAAATATTTTGGAATTATTTTAAAAAAGGAGATAATATTTTAGAAGTAGGTTGCGGACAGGGCAGGTTTGTATATGTCTGCGCCACGAAGGGATTAAAAGTAATGGGAATAGATATAAACAAAGAGGCGATAGAACTATTGAACGAAGATGCTTGGTTTTTTGGAGCAGAAGTATATTGCGCGAATATATTGACTGTTAAATTCAAAAAAAAGTTCAAAGGGGCGCTATCGCAAGGATTATTGTGTTCGTTAAATAAAAAAGACAGAGCAAAATGTTTAAGAAAAATAAAATCTATAATGGAAAAGGGCGGGTATTTGCATGTGGCAGAATTTGAAATGAGCGATGAGTTTGAAAAAAGATACAAGGAAGATTTTAAATTAACGGGCGAATACGGAACGCTATCAATAAGAGACAAAAAAAATGGCGAAGAATTATGCAGAAGCCACAACTTTTACAAGAAAGAAATATCAGAGCTAATAGAAAAAGCGGGGTTTGAAATAATCAGTTTCAAGAGGACTTTTTTTACTTCTTATCACGGAGAGAAAAAACCCGGAATGATGATAATAGCAAAAAACATCGGCTAACCCTTTTCCACAGCGGACACGGCTGGAAATAAAAATAAATTTCTATGAAATCAAACATTGATGGGACAATAATTCAAGAATTGCTTTATCTGGCCAAAAAAGATGGCATTCAAAAATTGGTGACGGGTGCGGTTATAATGCGAAATAACAAATTTTTACTTCTTGAAAGGGCACTAGGCGAGTTTATGGCTGGGCTGGTTGAGCTGCCAAGCGGAGGCGTAAATGCCAGAGAGGAAATTTTAGACGCGCTAACCCGAGAAGTGAAAGAAGAAACCGGCCTCAAAGTAATAAAAATTGTTTCTTATCTTGGCTTCTTTGATTATTCTTCAAGCTCAGGAAAAAAGACAAGGCAGTTTAACTTTTTGGTTAAAACCGAACCAGGAGATATTAAAATAAACTCAACCGAACATTGTAAATATTATTTATTAAACCCGTCAGACAAGGAATTTTCTAAACTTAATATTTCAGATAACATAAAAAATATATTATCAAAAGTTAAAAAATGAAAAAAAGAAGATTTTTAATAATATTATGAACATAGAATACGAAGCAACTTTTTTAAATATAAATAAGGACGAAATACGGAAAAAATTGAAAGCGTCCAGGGCAAAATTGATAAAACCCGAATTTTTGCAAAAGCGTTTTGCTTTTGATTTGCCCAAGGGCCACGAAAATGGCAATGCTTGGTTGAGGGTAAGAGACGAACAAGATAAAATAACAATGAGCTATAAGGAAATTAACGGAAAAAACATAGAAGATCAAAAAGAAATAAATTTAATAATAGACAACTTTGATGCAGGCAAAGAACTGTTGAAAACAATTGGTTGCAGAATGAAATCTTATCAAGAAACAAAAAGGGAATTATGGGAATTAGACGGCGTTGAAATTTGCATTGATGAGTGGCCGTTTTTAGAGCCGTTTGTGGAAATTGAAGGGAAGTCAGAAAAAGAAGTTAAAGAGGCTTCAGAAAAGATCGGGTTTGATTATTATAAGGCATTATTTTGCGGAGTTACGGCAATTTACAGCATGAAATATAATATCTCGGTTGAAGCAATTGAAATAATAAATAACCAAACGCCAAAAATAGTTTTTGATATGGAAAATCCATTTTTAAAATTTAAAATATTTAAAAAATGAAAAAAATAATTTTAGCATCGCAGTCGCCAAGGAGAAAAGAGTTGCTTTTGCAGATCGGCTTGGATTTCGAGATTGATCCGAGTAATTACGAAGAGGATATGACTTTAAAAATGAACCCCGCTAAATTGGCCGAGCATTTGTCTTTAGGAAAAGCAAGAGACGTGGCGAAAAGATATAAAGATGCAATTGTTATTTCTGCTGATACGATAGTTGCCGTAGGTAATGAGGTTTTTGGAAAACCAAAAACACCAGAAAGGGCAAAATATATGCTGGAAAAATTAAGTGGCCGGGCACATTCGATTATAACCGGATTTACAATAATTGATACCAAATCCAGTAAGCAAATTTCAAATTCGGTAGAAACAAAAGTGTATTTTAAAAATCTTTCCGAACAGGAAATTGATTCATATATCGCTACTGGTGAACCATTAGATAAAGGAGGCGGTTATGCCATTCAAGGCAAGGCAGCTTTATTCGTTGAAAAAATAGAAGGGGATTATTTTAATATAGTGGGTCTGCCGATATTGTCGCTATCAGAAGAACTTAAAAAATTCGGCATTAATATTTTATAAAAACAATGAAGAAAATATTATTAGACGTAAAACCGTTTCAGGAAACGTTGGACGCAGACATGTGCGGGCCGGCTTCGCTTAAAATAGTTTTGGAATATTACGGCGTAAATAAATCAGAAGAAGAATTGGCGAAAATGGCAGGACATAAAAATGGGCTTGGCATTGATGATAGGGGAATTAAAAATGTAGCAGAGAAATTAGGATTTAAAGTTAAAATCAAAAACAACAGCAATTATAAAGATATTAAAAAATGGCTAAAAAAAGACGCCCGTGTACCAGCAAGAATGCTTCCGCGCAATGTGCTTGTTGCGTCCCTAGGATAATATCGATTAAAGATTCAGATGAATTCGATAGCTTAAAAAATAATGTTAAGAAAGAAATCACAGATTATAATTATTAAATTTTTATAAATAAAAACATTAAAAAATATGCGCCTATATTTATCATCGTTCAAAATCGGCAATAAACCGCAGGAACTGGTTAAGCTTACCGGTTCAAATAAAAATGTAGCAATAATTATTAATGCCCGAGACCATAAAAAGGAACAGAGGGGTTATTTTTTGCCAGAAGAAACTAAAATATTAAACGATTTGGGATTTAATACCGAAGAATTAGATTTAAGAAATTATTTTGGTAAAGAAAAAGAATTGGAAAAATTTTTGAGAAAAAAAGACTTGGTTTGGATTGAGGGTGGTAATACTTTTTTACTAAGGAGAGCCATGAAACAAAGTGGTTTTGATAATATCATAAAGAAATTATTGAGCGAGGATAGTATTGTTTATGGTGGATTTAGTGCGGCTGTTGTAGTGTTGCAAAAAAGTTTGCATGGTTTGGACATCGTAGATAATCCAAATAACATTTCGGATGGTTACGATAGTGAAATTATATGGGATGGTTTAGGAATATTAGATTATAATGTGTCAGTCCACTATAAATCAGACCACCCAGAATCTGCTTTAGTAAATAAGGAGGTTCAATATAATAAAGACAATAATATTCCTTACAAAACCCTACGTGATGGTGAGGTGCTGATTATCAATGGAGATAAAATGGAAATTATAAAATAAAAATATGGCAATAATAAAAAAGAAAATATGGCCGGAGTATTTCGAACTTATTTCTTCCGGAAAAAAGAAGTTTGAATTAAGGCTTGCAGATTTTGATATTGCGGAAGAAGATACGCTTTTGTTGGAAGAATGGGATCCTAAAACCAAGGAATACACCGGCAAAAGCATTGAGAAAAAAGCAAGTTTTTTGCTAAAATTTAAGCTTGATGATTTTGGCCAAGAACAGGAAATCAAAGAAAAAGGATTATTTGTAATTCAATTAGATTAAGATAAAAATATGAACTATAAAGGCGTGATAATTGAAGAAAGTCTTGAGAAAAAAGACGTTTTAAAACAGGTAAAAATTCTCGAGACGAAAATTGAAAAAGTCATAGAAAAACACAAAACTCCGTGGATAGAGCAATGGACTTTGCACACTGTTGAAGTCCCGGAAGAAAAAGCAGGTTCTGTCGCAAAAGAACTAAGTCTATCCCTAGATTCTAAACATAATTGGTACGCAGATTACAAAAATGACACGCATCATTACATAATATTTAGCAACAAAGTGTTTTATATTGATAAGCAAAGCAAGGAGCAATACGACGAGGCAAAGCAATAATACGGAATTTCATTGGGCATCCCGGAATATCAAGTAGATTTCCACCCAGAAGTTAAAGAATGGGAACGGTAATAAAAATAATTAATATAGTATGAATGTTGAAGTAGAAATAAAAGTAGGAATAGATAATTTTGAGGATATTAAACAAAAGGTGTCATTGGCGGGAAAGTTAATAAAATCAATAAAACAAATTGATGAATATTATGTTCCCTGTCATAGGGATTTTTTTGCCCAAAAACCACACCCCGTTGAATGGCTGAGAATAAGAACCAATCCGGACAAAGTGATTTTTGAATACGATAAATCTATAAATAAAAAGGCGAACGGCGAGCAGGAATGCGCCGAGGAATACGAAACGGAAATTTCAAACGCAAGTGAATTTAGAAAGATTTTGAATTTTCTGGATTTTAAGAAAGTGATAACAGTAGACAAGCAGAGAGAATATTGGGATTGCGGAGATTTGGAAATAGCTTTGGATAAAATTGAAGGATTAGGCAGTTTTATTGAAGTTGAGGCAAAAGGAAATTTTGAAAGCACAGCAGAGGCGAAAAAATCTTGTTTAAATTTCTTGGAAGAACTGGGCATCAAAAACGCCGAGCAAATACAAATCAACAAAGGTTACCCAGTTTTACTTTTAGAAAAAATAAAACAATGAAAAAAATATTATTAGACGTAAAACCGTTTCAGGAAACGTTGGACGCAGACATGTGCGGGCCGGCTTCGCTTAAAATAGTTTTGGAATATTACGGCGTAAATAAATCAGAGGAAGAATTAGCGAAAATAGCGGGGCACAAAAAGAAATTGGGCATTGACGAAAAGGGCATAAAAACCGCGGCAGAAAAGCTGGGCTTCAAGGTGAAAATCAAAAACAACAGCAGTTTTAAAGACATAGAAAAATGGCTTAAAAAAGGGGTTCCTGTGATAGTGGATTGGTTCACAAGGGGCAGAACTGATTACGGAGATTCAAGTACATCCGACGGCCACTATTCGGTGGTCATGGGATTGGACGATAATTCTATTTATCTGCAGGATCCGGAAATAGGAGAAATGAGGAAATTGAAAAGAGAAGATTTTATGCGAGTCTGGTTTGATTTCAAAGGAGAATTTCTGAAACCAAACGAATTAATCATCCGGCAAATTATAGTAATATATAGGTGAAACGCGCTGTAATTATTGACAGAAATTTGACTAAATTATTTTATTTCTATAAGGTTAATTCAGTACGCCGAACGCCGAGAGTGGTTTTCGGCTTTGACAATTGAATAGGGTTTTTGAGAGTTGAAAGAGAAAGGGAGTAAAATGGAAACAATAGAGAGAGCTCGGCAGTATTTTGTAGAATTTAAGATGGCCTTTGAATCATATTTCAACAGCTACCTTAACGAGAAGCTTAAAGGGCTAACCAAAATTGATGCTATGGGTCAGGTTCTAGCTGAAAAAATTCGCGATTTTTCCGTTTCAGGCGGGAAAAGGATTCGGGCGGCTATGGTGGTACTGGGATATCAAGCTGGTGGCGGTAATAAACCAGACGATGTTTTTCCAGCAGCTGCCGGCACCGAGCTATTGCACAGCTTTTTATTGATTCATGACGATATTATCGATCTGTCTGAAATCAGAAGATCCCAGCCGACAATGCACAAAATGTTTGAAGCTTGGTCCAG
>JBBTVX010000005.1:0-11388 GCA_038063015.1 Patescibacteria group bacterium | reverse complement strand
GACCAATGGTACCAATGTTTACGTGAGGTTTTGACCTCTCAAATTTTTCTGCCATGATTTATGAGCGAAGCGAGTAAATCACACTGAGCCCGCAGGCGAAGTGTATGCCTTGCTTCGTTTAATTTATAATACTATTTATCTTATTATACTATTCTTCAATAGTCAAGTTTTTTGTTAAAAATTTGACTATTCCGGTAATTTGATTATACTATAATCATTGCTTTTTGACAACTTGACTCTCTGAAAGGAAAACGCCATGAAAAAGTGGGAGTATGAAACTGAAACTTTCGACAAAAGTGGTAATACAGAAGGCATTGATAGCCGCGGTCAAGAAGGATGGGAGGTTTGTTCAGTTGATTGGCATTATGACGACAAATTCATTTTAATACTATTCAAACGGGAAATTCCCGAACCGCCGGCAAACTCTGATGCTGTCGCCGAAGAAAAATTACCAAGAGGCGACCAATTTGGTGATCCATGGGGCGACGGTGGTTCTCCCCAGAGTCTTGCCTTCATGAAAAAAGCGTCGCGGAACGATGACCTTCCCTCTTCCTCTGACTGACCGATATAGAAATCTGAAATATCGGAAACCCGTTCTCCGTCAATTCCGCACATGCGCCGAGTTCTGAAATTCAGAACGAGGCGCTTTTTTAATAAATTTTATTTAATTTATAATTTCCAAATACGCTCTAAAATTGCGACCGCAATTTTATAAAGTATCTATCAAAAAGAAAAATTTACGCAACATGTTATGTAACAGGTAGCGTAACAGGTAGCGTAACCAATTACTGCCTTTTGCCGTCAATAATTTCCTGCGCTATGTTTTGTGGCACTTTTTCGTAACTGTTAAATTCCATTGTAAATGAAGCCCTGCCCTCAGTTAATGACCTCAAGGCCGTGGCGTAACCAAACATTTCAGATAAAGGGACTGAGGCGTCAATCACCTTCATATCCGTTCTTTCTTTTGTTTCTTCAATTTTTCCTCTCCTTGAAGAAATATCTGAAATAACCTGGCCAAAAAAATTAGCCGGCGTTACAACCTCGGTTTTCATAATCGGCTCTAATATGATTACTTTCGCTTTTTTAGCGGCTTCTTGAAAAGCCATAGATCCGGCAATTTTAAAAGCAAATTCTGAAGAATCAACTTCATGAAAACTTCCGTCAAACAAGGTAACTTCCACATCAACTATAGGATATCCTGCTAAAATGCCCTTATCCATTGCCTCTACAACGCCTTTTTCCACTGGCTTTATAAATTCTTTTGGAATAGTTCCTCCTTTAATTTCATCAATAAATTCAAAACCAGCTCCCCTTTCTTTTGGTTTTACTCTTAATAATACGTGACCGTACTGACCCTTGCCCCCTGATTGACGAATATATTTTGATTCTGCCTCTGCTTCTCCTAAAATTGTCTCTTTGTAGGCAACTTGAGGCCTGCCATAATTAGCGTCAACTTTAAACTCCCTCTTTAGACGGTCGGCTATAATATCTAAATGCAACTCGCCCATTCCAGAAATAATTGTCTCGCCTGTTTCTAAATCCTCTTTTATTCTAAATGTCGGGTCTTCTTCGGTAAGTTTTCTGATAGACATAATAAGCTTTTCTTGGTCGGCTTTAGTTTTTGGTTCAACCCTAATTCCGATAACCGGTTCTGGAAATACAATTTTTTCTAAAATAATCGGCGCTTCTTTGGCGCAAAGAGTATTTCCTGTACTGGTGGCTTTTAATCCAACCGTTGCTCCAATCTCGCCGGCATATAACACATCTAATTCCTGTCTTTCATCAGCATGCATCCTTAAAATACGGCTAATTCTCTCCTGTTCTCCTGTATTGGCATTTAAAACATAAGAACCCTTGGTTAAGCTTCCAGAATATACTCTAAAATAAGTTAAGGTGCCAACATAAGGATCTGTGGCAATCTTAAAAACTAACGCAGAGAATGGTTCTTCATCATATGGTTTTCTTTCAATAGCTATGCCTGTTTTTGGGTCAACTCCTATTGCTGGTAAAATTTCTAACGGCGAAGGCAAATATTCAACAATTGCGTCTAAAATTGGTTGCACTCCTTTATTTTTTAATGCAGAACCGCAAAAAACAGGAATTAATTTATAAGTTAAAACTGCTTTCCTTAAAGTTTTTTTAATTTCCCCAATAGAAATTTCTTTCCCCTCTAAAAACTTTTCGGTTAAAACATCATCTTCTCCGGCAATCTTTTCAATCATTTTTTTATGCCAAACATCTGCTTCTTTTTTAAATTCTTCTGGAATATCTTTTTCAACAACGTCAACTCCCTTTTCTCCCTCAAAATACAATGCTTTCATTTTTATTAAATCAATAATTCCGGCTAATTTTTCTTCAAGCCCTATCGGAATTTGGACAGCCACGGCATTTGGCGTTAATTTATCTAATATTGACTGAAAACTTTTTTCAAAAGAAGCCCCCATTCTGTCTAATTTATTTACAAAACAAATTCTGGGAACAGAATATTTATCTGCCTGGCGCCAGACTGTCTCTGATTGCGGTTCAACGCCGGCAACTCCGTCAAAAACAACAACGGCGCCGTCTAAAACCCTTAATGACCTCTGCACTTCAGCGGTAAAATCAATATGGCCGGGAGTATCAATAAGGTTTACCTGATACCCCTTCCAATAAAAAGTTGTGGCGGCTGAAGTAATCGTAATCCCCCTCTCTCTTTCCTGAACCATCCAATCCATAACTGTGTCGCCCTCGTGCACCTCCCCTATTTTATGAGAAACGCCGGTATAAAACAAAAGCCGCTCGGAAAAAGTTGTTTTTCCTGCGTCAATATGAGCGATAATTCCAATGTTTCTAAGTGTTTCTAACGGATGCTGTCGGGTCATAATTTAATAAATGAGCGGAAATAAAAAATATTTTATTGCCGCGTAGAATGTTCTTTTATCTTTGTTTTGCAAAATGCGCAAAAGCTTTATTGGCTTCCGCCATTCTATGGGTATCGTTTTTCTTTTTTAAAGCTGAGCCTTCGTTATTTGAGGCGTCAATTAATTCTTGGCTAAGTTTCTCTGCCATTGGTTTTCCTTTTTTTGCCCTAGCGCCGTCAAGTATCCACTTTATGGCTAAAGCCAACTTTCTTTCTCCCCTTACTTCCATCGGCACCTGATACGTCGCTCCTCCGATTCTTTTTGGCTTTACCTCTAAAAGAGGTGAAACGTTTTCAATCGCTTGCTTAAAAACCTCTAAAGGTTCTTTTTTTGTTTTTTCTTTTATAATAGCAAAAGCTCCGTAAACAATTTTTTGGGCGATTGTTTTTTTGCCTTTTTTCATTACCTTGTTTATAAATTGTGAAATCATAACATCGTTATAAACTCGGTCTGGGGCTATTTTGTGTTTTTTATATGCTCTTCTCATTGATAGTTGTTTTTGCAAAATTATTTAGGTTTTTTAGCGCCGTACCTGCTTCTTGATTGTTTTCTATTTTCAACCCCGACTGTATCTAAAACGCCTCTGACAATATGATACCTTACGCCCGGTAAATCTTTGACTCTTCCGCCCCTGAGCATAACCACAGAGTGTTCCTGTAAATTGTGCCCTTCTCCAGGAATATAGGCCGTAACTTCCATTCCATTAGAAAGCTTAACTCTGGCAACTTTTCTTAAGGCCGAGTTTGGCTTTTTGGGTGTTTGCGTAAAAACTTTAATACAAACGCCTCTCTTAAATGGAGAGGAATAATGCGACGGCCTGTTCCTTAATACATTAAAACCAAACTGCAGCGCAACTGTTTTTTTGCTTTTTTTTATATTTTTCCTTCCTTTTTTAATAAGTTGATGAATTGTGGGACACATAAGTAATTAGCTTATCAAATAATTTTAAAACAGTCAACTTTTTTTACACTTTTTTTACAAACCTGTGATTAAATGAAAGAGAAAATCTGAAATCAACCAAAACCATTGCAAACCGCCAAAAATAATCAAAAACATTAATATAGTAAAACCATATTGCCTTAAAAATATTTTAATACTTTGAAATCTCTCTGGTAAAAAACTGAACAAAACCCAAGACCCGTCAAGGGGAGGAATTGGAATAAGATTAAATATCGCCAACCATATATTAATGGAAACAATATAGCTTAACGCCATAAAAATTCCCTGGTTGTTTATAAGCATCTCTTTCGGTATAAATCTTAATATCAAACCGAAAAAAACGGCTAATAATATATTTGCTCCTGGGCCGGCCAAAGAAACTTTAATATTGCCATATTTTTTATCTTTAAAATTATAAGGATTGACGGGCACTGGTTTTGCCCAACCAACAATAATCCAGTTTCCTGTTTTGAGGGCAAGAATTAAAAGAAGAATTGGCAGAATAATAGAGCCAATCGGGTCTAAATGTTTTAAGGGGTTTAAAGTAAGGCGACCCTCGTACTTTGCGGTGGGGTCTCCAAGCGAATAAGCCACGCTTCCATGCGCTAATTCATGTATGACCACAGAAAAAAGCAACACCGTTAAAACAAAAATAAAAGTAATGATTGCAACTATTTCCATTTTTTAATACTAACACACCTTGAAAAAAATAAAAGATAGTGATAGTATATAACTATAAAATTCTAAATTCGAAATCCTAAATCCTAAACAAATTATAAATTCTAAATCATAAATTATAAATATGTTTAGAATTTAGATTTTAGTGCTTAGAATTTCTTTTATAAAATAAAAGTTTCATGGAAAAAGTTTGTTCAATCTGCGGAAAAAAATCAGGAATGTCCTGGTCTCTTGTAAAACTAAGAGGCAAATACAATCCTACTCAAAAAATAAGAAAATACCCAAACCTGCAATGGGTTCGTTTGGTTTCCGGTAAAAATGCCGGTAAGCGAGCGCTTACTTGCGCAAAGTGCATAAAAGCAATGTCAAAATAAAAATAAACACGGGGAATGGTCCAAAGGCAGGATACACGCATGGGGTGCGTGCGGTGGGAGTTCGATTCTCCCTTCCCCGAAAATTAATTACGCTCAAAAAACGCCGAAAGGCGTTTTTTGTGTTCATAGTTGATTGAGCGCTCATTTTGCACGTCAACGGTTTTTAAAACGCAAAATGAGCGCTCAATTAATAAAAAATTTTTTAACTAATAAATCTAATAAATTTTTAACTTCTTCTTGGGCCTCGGTTTCTGTTTTACTAGCGGTAAACTTTTCCCATTGCGTTAAAACATCATTATCGCTTAAATCCCTTACAGCGTTCTCCAATATAAGGCGCTCTTCAAAAGAAACTTCTTTTTCCGCTTTTAAAACCTTTTCAATAAAAAGCTTTGTAAAGTTTACTATTTTTGTATTATTTTGTTGAACTTTTAGTTGCTGTTCTGCTATCCGCAGTTGTTTCTGCCCCAAAAAATAACCAAAGCCAAGAAAGGCGTTTGCCGCTACAAAAATTAAAATAATTGTTGTTAAAATTACTTTTTGTTTGTTCATTTTTTTTAAATTTTATTTTGGGCTACATTTTTTTCTCTTGTTTCTCTCATTTTGTCGCGATAAAAATTGTAAAGCAATAAAAGGATAACTACAAGCAATAAGACGGTTTTCCAGTCAACAATTTTTGTCCACCAATATTTGGTTTTCAATTCAACATTAATATGAACGCCGCTGCCCTCTGTAACCTGAAACGGCTTGCCGTCATAACTTAAATAGCCCGGAGCGTCGACCTTTAAATAATAATATCCTTCAGGCACTAAAAATGAATATGTGCCTCTTACATCAGTGGTTTGCGGATTTTCCTGCTGATAGTCTTTAGCCGGCCAAAGCTCATATTGCTTGGTGCCTGTATTCAACCAATAGAGTGAAGCAACGGCTCCTAAAATACGCGTTTCTTTTTCACCGTCTTTTTCATAAACATACCCCTCGGGGTCAACAACGGTAATTAATCTAATTTCCTTTAAAACAATTTGCTCTTCTTCGTAATCCACAACAGTAATAATTTCATATTCGCCGTCAACTGCGGGCGTTTGAACCGTGGCGGTATAAACTCCATCGCCCGTGTCTTCGTATTCAAACTCCAATAACACTAATTTTTCCTCTATTCTTGCGGACTGGTCCTGATTTTCAGCAAGATTCGGGCCGGCAAACATCAAAGAAGCCGCTAAATAATCCAAAGAAACATTAGAAGACACTTTTTTTGGTTTTTTTGATTTAAAAACTATATATCCTTTTATTTTTTTTACCGGCGTGTCGGTTTTTATCACTAACTGCAACGGCGCCCCTGCAATAATTTCAATTCTTTGTTCGGGCTTTCCCTGGTTTCCAATGGACAAAGCAATATTAAGGTCTATTAACCCTCCTCCAGTCCTTGCAAAAACAATTTCTGAGGGAATTCTTTGTTTAATCGTGGACGGCAATTTAATAATCGGCACGCCTTTGGGCGGGGTAAATTTGCCGGGGATAATTTCCACCTGCCCCAAACCAAGAGCTTGGGTTAATCCCGGTAATTTTAAATTGGCGATTTTTAATTTTTCAACATCGGTGATTTTTGTGACGCCGACATCTTTAAAAGTTTTTTCAAGTTCTGGAAATTTTTGGGCTAATACTTTAATTTCTGCCGGCAAAGGAGATAAAACAAATCTTCGTATCGGACCCACGGGCAGGAGAATCCATCTTCTGGCAAGAGATAATGGCGTTTCTTGAGGAACGGTTATTACTTCCACTGGTTTTATTTCCTCCGGCTTTAAAAATTTCGGAATCAATAATTCCAAGCCCTGTTTTACTTTTTCTAAAATAGACGGTAAAAATTCCGGCTCAGCCGGCAGCGCGGATACTTCAACCAAAATCTCAACGGTCAACGGCTTGCCGATATTTCCAAACGCGTCTCTGGGAATCAGTTCTACTTTATGCTTGCCCAAAGATAATTTTCCCAAACTTATCAGCCATTTGCCGTTATTATCTGCTTTAAACGAGCTATATTGCTGGTCTAAATATAAAAAAACTTCGGCATTGCTTTCTGTTTCTCCGCTCAAAATTGCGTCTTCGTCCGGACTGTATTTTTCTTTAATATAAGTTATTTTTATTTCCGGCGGCTGGGTCTTTAAATTTATGCTGTCTGATGCTGTTGGCGACGACTGGCCGTATTGCGTATAAAATTTAACGTAAACTATTTTATTGCCGTCGCTTTGGCTCAAAACAAATGTTTTGGTTGTTTGATAATTTTCCTGAATTGCGTTTTCAAAACCTGGAGATTCCGATATTGCCATTGTTTTAACGTCAGAACCGCCATTTAATCTTAAAGTAACAATTGGGTTTTTTGTGTATTCTTTACCGTCTTCTATTAAAACGCTAAAACCGCTGGGTGTCGGAGCGCCGGGAGACGAATAGGCTCCTGGAGGCAAACCTCCTCCGCCTCTTGAACTTTTTGCCCGCCAGTCGGTTTTTACAACACAGCCAGAGCAATCAAAGCTAATTGTGCCGGTAATGTCTCCCGAGGCTGTTCCTGTAAATTGCCCGGCAGAATTGATAATCACTCCGCTAAAATTTATCCAGCCGGTATTTTCTCCCCAGGCATATCCAGAAAGAGTCCCTTCATTATTATTGCTTACTCCTGAACCAGGAGGATTTAAATTTATCCAGCCAAAATTTTCGCTCCAAACATATCCTGTTAAGTTGGCGTCTCTTACAAAAACCGAACCCTGCGTCGCGTCAAAATTAAACCAGCCGGAGTTATTTCCCCAGGCATATTGATAGCCGTCGCTGATAGTGCCTATCTCTGTTGAAGCGAAAGAAAAACCGGCTAAACTAAATAGCGCAAAAAATATAAATAATACAAATAGTTTTCTCATCAATTACCTAAAATTATTTATTAGGCGTTTCTGATTTAGCTTCTTCCACGGGAACCTCCGGCGGAGCTTGCTGCTCAATGCCGTCTAAAGCCGATTTCCCGGTTCTTAAATTATCTAAAACTTTTTTCAAATATCCGTTGTCCGGATTTAAGTCTGAAACTCTGGAAATCTGAACAATAGCTTGAGATTTCTGTTCTAATTTATCATAAGCCAAGCCCAAAAAATAAATAGCGTTGGCATAATTAGGGTCTAATTCTACCGCCCTTTCTAATTCTATTTTTGCTTTCTGATAATCTTTTTGCTGATAATAAACAATGCCTATTTGAAAAGCCAAACCAACATCATTTGGACTGGATTTTTTAGCGTCTTCTAATGTCTGTAATTCTTCTGTTGTTTTGCCTTGCGCCTGATAAACCATGGCAATCTGGAAACGAGCCGAACTATAATCCGATTTTAATTGAACGGCTTTTTCAAACTGCTCTTTTGCCTGTTCTAAAAATTGATTTTTCTCGCTGGCCTTATCTTCTTCCAAAAGAGAGGATTTTTTCATATAAACAATTCCTTTTTGGGTTGGATAGTAAGGGCTAATTGGCTCTAATTTTATAGCGCTGTCATATGATGTTATGGCCCAATCCTCCGCGCCAGGGACTATGCCAATTAAATTTTGATAAACAAAACCTCTGACAGACCAATTATTTGCATTATTCGGACTGACGTCAGTGACAATTTTTGCCGCATTTATTGAATTATTAATTAAAACCTGGATATTCTTTTTGTCTTCGTCCGACAAATCCTTTTTGTTAATCAGCGACCCAATCTTCAAAAGATAAACTTGAGATAATTCTGAAAGATAAATATCCGAATTAGGATTTGCCTTTACGGCGCTTTCTATTTTAGTTGTTCCTTGCTCTAAGTTTCCTGAAGCTAAAACAGTTTTCCCGTTAAAATAATTTACTTCGGCAAAATATCTCTGGCCATCTAAAATTAAAAGCCCTATCCCAAAAATTAAAAATAATGTAAAAATAAATGTAATGCCCAAAGTCAAAAAAGACGAAGATGAAAGCGTATAATCTTTTTTGTTTTCAGACGACAAACATATAAAAGCGGCTATTAAAAAGAAAAAAAGAAAATCTAAGGAAAGATTTGAGTTTAAAAAGAAATAAGCTATAGTTTGAGCGATAAAGCCAACAAAAATCCCCACGGCCGCAATTTCAAAACCGCCATCTTCTTTTTTACCTTGCTTGCTCATCATAAATTTAATTCCATAATAAGCAACCGCGGCCAGCAGGGCTAAAAAGGCGATAATGCCTAAAATTCCAGTTGTCGCTAAAACGGTTAAAATCTTGGAACCGGCTCCGTCAAATCTTATGTTCCACAAAGCGCTTTGGTTAAAATTTATATTTTTATACTTTAAAAAATCTAAAACAAATGTGCTTGGACCTGAGCCTAAAATCGGCCTGTCTTTTATTGTTTGCAAAGCAATATTAAAACCTGATTGCTGGTTTAAAAAAACTTCTATTGGCCTGGCAGGAACCGAAATCTGCGGTTTTAAAATAATAAAAAACAAAGATAATACTAAAAAAAACATCGGCAAACCGATCCATTTTAAATCAAAAATATCTTTTTTTAACATAGCAAACAATAAAATAAAAAACATTCCGGCTAAAACCACCCACCAAATAGTTAAATAGTTTACAAGAACCAATGCTGTGAGCGTTATGATTATAGCTCCGCCAAAAACTATTTTAAGCCACTTTCTGGTAAAAATTTCTAAAACTATCAGCAAGGGCAGCATCACTGCTAAAAACAGCCCCAAACTGCTGGCGAGCCCTATTGTGTTAAACGAAGTTGTTTTTGCAAAATTAAATGGCAAAAATATGCCAAACATTTGAAAAACCCCCAAAAACCCCGCCAATAAACCTGAAACGGCTAAAAGAATAACGGAAGTAATGACTTCTTTTTTAGAAAAAGCGTTGCTGATTAAAAAATAAAAAATCGTCAAACCGATTAAAGACAATAAACTTCCCGAAGTTGCGCTTGGCCAGCCCCAAAAACTGCCGTATTTATCTAAAGAAAAGAAAGTTGAAATAAGAGAAACTAAAAACAAAACTAAAACTGCTATATGTGTTTTATTTAAATTGGCGCTGAATTTTCCCGAAATTAAAACCTTTGCAATCCATGAAAACATCGCTATTGAAGCAAACAAAACCAACAAGGTTTGCTTATTGAAATCAAGCATATCCGATGTCCATGGCAAAAACAAAATCGGCAATAAAAAAACTAATGCATAAATGCTGTATTTTGAAATTATTTCCGAAACTCTAACTATTAACGAAGATTCTTTTGCCATATCAATTTAAATTTTTAATTATTATAAGTTTAGACGCTTTTTAATCGCATACGCAATAATTTATTATAACAAGAAAAATAGTAAAAAAATAGTGTAATTTAATTTTTAATTTTTAAATATTTTTACAAATCCAATGATTTAACAATATTTTTTAGATACTTAGGAACATCTTTTAAACAAGATTCCATTGCTTCAAAAACTTTTTTAGCGTCAATTTCGTCATACTCGTGCGCCAGCCGATTTCTTAATCCCGCCGAATTAGCCATTACTTCGGCTAACTTAAACGGTAAATACTTTTTTTTACCCAATTCAATAAAAGAATTATAAAAATTAGTGGGAATTTCATTTTCTTTTTCCGATAAAATATGGTAATTAATATCAATCATTCTGCCAATTATTCTTTCTAAATATCTTTCCGCCAAAGCTTCGTACTCCGTTTTGCTTAAATAAGTTTTAAGAGAAAGTTTAGATAGCGCCTTTAAGCTCTTCAAATCATTATTTATCAGGGTTATTTTTCGGCTGACAAGTTTTTTATCAATTGACATAAGCCCTGATTATTTTTTTGTTCAAATTTTTTTCCATTTCAAAATAAGGCGCGTAATCATTATATACATTAAAAGCATATAATTTGAATTTCAAAAATTCTTTTCTGCTACCGTAAAGTAAAATTGAATTATTGCTTGCTTGGAAAAGTAATAACGGATTAGCCCTATTTAAAACCGACAAATCGATGTTTTTATTGAAAATCAAAGACAATCCGTTTGTTAAGCTAATTTGTTCATTAAAAAAAACTTCTCTTGAACCTAAAACGGCAATATCTAAATCGCTGTCTTCTCTATGTTTACCATTAGCAAAAGAACCAAAAAGCAACACCAGCTTTAAATGGTATTTTTCAGCAATTTTCCGGATTTTCTCTTTCTGCTCTTTGGTTAATTCCATATTATTTTTAACAATACACAATAATTTATTATAACAAGAATGTAATAAAAAACAACGCAATTAGTTATTAACACCCGTCATTTTATTTTGTTCTTCCTACCCTCCCTTCTTCTCCACCTCCTCCTTTAGCATCTGAATCAACTGGGCCATCAGTTGGGCAATCTGTTCTTTAATGAGTTTGATTAAAGCTTGTTTGTCTTGGGATAAAGCTGGCGTTGGAGTTGTTGAGGGAGTTGCTCCGCTTCCCGCGTAGAGCTCGTTAAGCTTGGCTCGGGTTTTAGGGCCGGCCATGCCAAAGCCTGGCTGGC
>JBBTVX010000004.1:22077-24086 GCA_038063015.1 Patescibacteria group bacterium | reverse complement strand
GGTAGCTAAGTTGGGACGGGATAAGCGCTGAAAGCATATAAGCGCGAAACCCCCTCCAAGATGAGAACTCAAGGACACTCCGCTTAATAATTTTTCGTTGCGAAATGAAATATTTTTGTGCGAAAATTTTTAAAAATGAGGAGGTTTATCAATGAAATGATAAGCCGACGAATTTTTGGAAATTTGTAGCCAAAAATATAAATTGCAGCAGAAAAAATTATTGAGCGGAGTGTCCAATGATTTCCCGAAGATGACGGGATTGATAGGCTCCAGGTGTAAGTGCCGTAAGGCATTCAGCCGGGGAGTACTAATAAATCATTTTATTTTTTAACGTAAGTATAGATACAGATTTTATGTATTTTTTACCTATTAAACCGGAAACCAATTGAGTTTTCCGGTGGCAATTATACTGGAGTTGTCCCACCCGATCCCATTTCGAACTCGGAAGTGAAATACTCTAAGGCCGATGATAGTCCTTTTGGGCGAAAGTAGGTAGTTGCCACCAGAGAACTTGATTGGTTTTTTTGTTGCAAAAAATTTGCATAAAATAAAAACACGGAGTAAAATAACTTAATTAAAATAGATACCACGTATGAATGTTTTTTTAACTAAACGCAATACAACGTTGCCTAAAATTTTAATTGGGGTTGTTATTTTTGTCATTTTTATCGGAGTTTTGAATTTATTTCAAAAACAACTTAAAAACTTTTTTTATTTTGTTTCAGAGCCGTTGCAAAAGACCTTTTGGAAAGCGGGGAATAGCACATCTAATCTTTTAGGATTATTTTCTAAGTTTAGCAACCTTACTAAGGAAAACGAAGAACTCAACATAAGGAATCAAGAGCTATTAGGGGAAATAATCAGCTTGCAGCAAGTAAAAACAGAAAATTTAGCATTGCAAGAAATTGTTGGCAACAATCAAAATAAAGAATTTAAATTAATTACAACAGATGCAATGGGTATAGACGGCGAACAGGATTTTATTTTAATTGACAGAGGTTTAGAGGATGGAATTTCAGAAAATATGCCAGTAATAAACGCGCAAAAAGTTCTTTTTGGAAAAATATTTAAAGTTTATAAAAATTTTTCAAAAGTAATGCTAATTTCTAATAGAAACAGCGTTTTGGATGCTAAAATACAAAAAGACGACACTCTTTCTCCACCGATTTATGGAGCTATAAGAGGAGAGGGTAACTTGACATCTGTTTTCGATTTGGTTCCCTTAGATTATGAAATTAAAAATAACGATATATTGATAACGTCTTCATTAGAAGGCGCTTTTCCAAGAGGCCTTTTAATTGGAAAAGTTACGGAGGTTAATAGAGATGATTTGAAACCTTTCCAAACCGCAAAAATTGAACTCTTTTTTAACTTAAAACAAATAGATAAATTATTTATTATAAGCGATTATAAAATAGAAAAATAGAAATGCGGCCGAAATTATTAATTTTATTTTTATTATTCGTTTTTTTGGGAATATTACAAACTAGTTTATTAGCGCGCTTTAATATAATGGGATCTGCGCTAAATTTAATCTTTATTTTGTTTTTTTTGGAAGTTTTTTTTTCTGCCAAAGACGGACCAATTTCGGGCTGGAAAGACATATTATTTTTAGCGATTATAGCTGGATTTTTTTTAGACATTTTTTTCCTCTCTTATTTTGGAGGGGCAATTATTTCGTTATTGATTATCGGTTTTGTTTTAAAACGCTTGCTTTTTTTATTAAAAAAAACAAAAAATGAATATCCGGTTATTTATTTCGTTCCTTTATTTGTTTTGTCTTTTATCGTTTTCAATTTATTTTTAATAATTGCTGATTATCCCTTGAATTTATCGCAGGCGATGTCTCGCTTGAATTGGGTGTTTTTAATTGAAATCGTTTATAATTTGGTTTTCGCTATTTTCGGGTTTTATATTTTTAAAATACTAAAATTATATGAGTTTTAAAAATTCTGGTTTTATATTTTTAAAATACTAAAATTATATGAGTTTTAAAAATTCTGGTTTTA
>JBBTVX010000004.1:8325-21977 GCA_038063015.1 Patescibacteria group bacterium | reverse complement strand
TATATTTTTAAAATACTAAAATTATATGAGTTTTAAAAATTCTGGTTTTATATTTACAAAATATTCACTCTGTTAAATAACGCGAAGCGTTAATTTTGCTTTTACAAGATTATATGAGTTTAAAAAACAAATATAAGGTTAAAAACTCAGAGGGAAATATAGAAACTCATGAAATTTTTTTAGATAATTTAGCGAAAAAAAAAGAAGAAAACCTGGGTTTTTCAGAAAAAAAATTAGAAGTGCTTTTGAAAGAAAGAGTAATTTATGCGTTGTTTATTATTTTTTTATTATTTTCATTAATTTTTTTTGTTAAAATTTTTTATTGGCAAATAATAGATGGTAAAAAACTTTACAACTCCGCGCAAAATAACAAAGGAAAATTTAGTTTAATAAGATCAGAGAGAGGAATAATCTATGATAGAAATTTAAAAAAGCTCGTTTTAAATTCGCCAATTTTTGATTTACTTTGCGATAGAAGAAATTTTAACTCTTTTGTGACTGGGGCGGTTGAAAAGATAGAAGATATCGCTATTATCGTAGGTAAAAATCCTGAAATTTTAAAAAAAGAAATTGAAGAGTCAACAGAGTCGCAAATTTTAATTTCTCAAAATATTTCTCACGAAAACCTACTTATTTTAGAAACAAGAATCAATGAATTTCCGGGGTGCCGAATAGAAAGAAATACCGCGAGGGACTATACTTTTAGCGAATCTTTTTCGCATATACTGGGATATACCGGCAGAATAAATCAAACCGAGCTAGATAATGTTAGCAACTATGCGGTTAATGATTACATTGGCAAACAAGGAGTTGAAAAATCTTATGAAGAGTTTTTGCGAGGGATGCCCGGCAAATTAAAAGAAGAAAAAAACGCCGTAGGCATAAAATTTGGAGAAAAAATATTATCAGAACCGGAATCTGGAAAAAATTTAGTTTTGTCTATAGATTCAGAGCTTCAAAACAGAATTTATGATGAATTAAAAAAGGGAATTGAAAAAATAGGTTCAAAAAAGGGAGCGGCTGTCGCTATAGACCCTAATAATGGGCAAGTTTTAGCATTGGTTTCCTATCCTTCTTACGACAACAATCTTTTTTCAAAAGGCATTTCCCAAGAAGAATTTGCTCAAATACAAAACAATTCGGCAAACCCCTTATTTAACAGGGCAATAGCGGGGCAGTATCCAACCGGCTCTACAATAAAACCGTTTATAGCTTCAGGCGTTTTGCAGGAAAAAATAATTTCGCCGGATAAACAAATAAACGATAAAGGTTATATCGAGGTTCGCAGTCAATACGATCCTAATATAGTTTGGAGATATGGCGGTATAGAGCCGCATGGTTGGGTGGATATGAAAGAAGCTATCGCCGTTTCTTCAAACATTTATTTTTATACTGTGGGTGGCGGTTATGCCGACCAGCAGGGATTGGGTCCGACAAGAATTAAAAAATACCTTGAGCTCTTTGGCTGGGGTCAAAAAACTAACATTGATATTCCGGGAGAATTTCAAGGTTTTATACCATATCCTGAATGGAAAAAACAAACCAAAAACGAATCTTGGTGGGATGGCGATACTTATAATCTTTCTATCGGACAATCAGACCTTAAAGTAACTCCGTTGCAAGTCGCTATGGCTTACGGTTCCATAGCTAATGGCGGAACATTATATAAACCTCAAATTGTTCAGAAGATTATTGATGGCTTGGAGTTCAAACCAGAGATTATAAGATATAATTTTATTGACGCGCAAAATTTACAAATTATAAAAGAAGGCATGAGGGACGGCGTGCTTTACGGTTCTTCTGTGTCGCTGAATAATTTACCGGTGCATGTTGCCTCAAAAACGGGCACTGCTGAAACTTCTCGCAAAGGTTATTATAACGCCTGGGTTTCGGCTTTTGCTCCTTATGAAAATCCGGAAATAGTTTTAGTAATCACAATTGAAGATGTTGACAGCTTAAGAGCCGCAACTTTGCCAGTTGCCAAGGAAATTTTAAGATGGTATTTTTCGCGAAAATAAAAAAGCGCCGTATCAGATGAAACGGCGTTTAGGGCGTGCTTGCAACGCGATGGTCGCTTTAATCGTTATCATCCCTTTTGTAATTCAAGATTAAACGGCAAGCAAAAGGGACGATCCCTAGGGCTATTCCTAAGCCGAGCAGAAGAGCACCGGCATCCAGCAACGGAGAGGTGCTTACCTCAACGAGCCACAGGGAAAAAACCAAAACGACGACCATAATAGTCGCACACGACAACATTTTGAGCAACTTCATCACAATTTCCTTTCAAAAAGTAAGGGGTCATAATAGCCGATTCATGTGTCCATAGAATAAGCTATTTTTGTCAAGCCACTAATAAAATTATAGTATATTTTAAAATTATTATCAAATATTTTTGTGGGTATTCTGCCAGAAATTATAAATACTGCAAGTAAAAAAAGAGCGCCGCATTCGTTCAGTTGGCCTCCGGAGTTTCGGGGCTTTTGAACGAGATGCGGCGCATGTATAAATTGACAGGCGGCCAATAATGGGCCTTCGCGCTAAGGTGCGTTAAGTTGGTTAAACAAAATCTATGCCAGAGAAACGAATCAAGGGAATGGCCCCCATCGTTCTTTTGCGTTCCGCAGCCCTACAGGCTTTTAAGAACGCAGTTATCTCGTGGCACGCCGGTGTTTAAGGGACACCGATAGCCCTACCAACTCCCTGTCAGCATTTAAAAGTGCAAAAATAGATAGGGCGGAAGCGATATCTGCTTTGTGCTTTCGCACTGGCTGGCGCTTTTGAGGGCGCTTGGCGGAACGCCGGACACATAGTCCGCCGCAGACCCTGTCTTCGGGCAAAACCCAATCACCCTATCTCTCCCATATCAGATATATATCCCATATCATATATAGATATTTTATCATATCCCAAGGTTGGTGTCAAGAGCTTGTGGGGATTTGTCAAGTTTGATATAATAAATAGAATAATATAAAAAATATATCGCTACGCTAAAAATATGCCAACTATTGAAGAACTTCGCAAAACAAGAATTGAAAAATTAAAAAAGCTTGAACACGCTGGGATTTTAGCCTATCCGGCAAAAACAAAAAGAACTCATACAATAGCCGAGGCGTTAGAAAATTTTTCTAAGTTATCTAAAGCCAAGAAACAAATTGTTTTAGCAGGCAGGATAATGGCTCAAAGAGACCACGGGGGAGCTACCTTTTTAGATATTAATGACGGTTCTGCTAAAATTCAAGTGATTATAAAACAAGATAAAATAGGGAAAAAAGGATACGATTTTTTTCTAGACGTTTTTGATATAGCTGATTTTATAGAAATAAAAGGAGTTCTTTTTACCACGCAAAGAGGAGAAAAAACAATTCAAACTGAAGATTATAAGATGCTTTCCAAGGCATTGTTGCCCCTGCCTGAAAAATGGCACCAGCTCTGCGACGTTGAAGAATGTTTAAGAAAAAAATATCTAGACATTATGTTCAAGCCCGAAGTAAGAGATATGATAAAAAAGAAAGCTGTGTTCTGGAACTCAACAAGGGATTTTTTGATAAAAAGGGATTTTTTAGAAGTTGAAACTCCTATTTTAGAAACCATTCCTGGCGGAGCTGACGCAAGGCCGTTTATAACGCATCATAATGCTTTGAATATAGATGTCTATTTGCGTATTTCAATGGGAGAATTATGGCAGAAGCGGTTAATGGTGGCTGGTTTTGAAAAAACTTTTGAAATAGGCAGGCAATTCAGAAATGAGGGCATGGACGCGGAACATTTACAAGACTACACTCAAATGGAGTTTTATTGGGCTTATGCCGATTACGAGCAGGGAATGAAATTAGTTGAAGAAATGTATAAATATATCGCTGAAAAAACTTTTGGAAAATTAAAATTTAAAATTCGCGGCTTTGATGTTGACCTTGGTAAAAAATGGGAAAAATATGATTACCAGTCAACCATAGCAAAATATACGGGCGTTAATATAGCAGAAAATAGTTTACCGGAAATAGAAAAAACTTTGAATAAATTAGGAATTAATTACGACAAGAAAGGATTTAATATGACAAGGGCTATTGATAATTTATGGAAATATTGCAGAAAAAATATAAAAGGACCGGGATTTTTAATTAATGTTCCGATTGTTATGGAGCCATTGGCAAAAAAAATGGAAAAAAATTCAAAATTAGTTCAACGTTTCCAGGTGATTATAGCCGGCTCTGAAAATGGCAAGGGGTATTCAGAGCTTAATGATCCAATTGACCAAGCCGAAAGATTTTCTCAACAGCAAAAACTAAGAGACAAAGGCGACCAGGAGGCGCAGAGGTATGATAAAGATTTTATTGAGGCGTTAGAACACGGAATGCCTCCAACCTGCGGATTTGGTTTTTCCGAAAGATTATTCGCCTTTTTAATGGACAAACCCCTCCGCGACTGCCAGATATTCCCTTTAATGAAACCTAAACAATAATCATATAAATTTAAAATATGTTAGACATAAATTTTATAAGAGAAAATCCGGAAAAAGTTAAAGAGGCCTGCGAAAACAAGCAGGCCAAAGGTGTTGATGTGGATAAAATTTTAGAATTGGATAAAAAGAAAAGAGAGTTAATGACTAATTTGGAAAACCTAAAAGCAGAACAGAATAAAATAAGCAGAGGGGGTAAAGAAAATAATGTTTTGATAACTCAAGCAAAGGAAATAAAAGAAAAATTTAAAAAATTAGAGCCGGATTTAAAAAATATTGAAGAAGAATTAAATAACTTATTAATTTTGTTGCCCAATATTCCGTTTGATGATGTGCCGATTGGAAAAAATGATTCTGAAAACGTTGTTTTGAGAAAAATAGGGAAATTGCCTAAATTTAATTTCGAGGTGAAAGATTATATGCGGTTGGGAAAAGATTTAGATTTAATTGACACGGAAAGAGCTGCTAAGGTCGCGGGCGCAAGGTTCGGATATTTAAAAAACGAATTACCATTACTTGAATTTGCTTTGATAAATTTAGTAATGGATATAACAAAAAAAGAGGGATTTATTCCTGTAATTCCGCCAGTGATGCTGAAAGAAAAAATGGCAAGGGGAACTGGATATTTTGAAGCAACAGATGAAAAAGAAGCTTATTTTTTAACGGAAGATAAA
The DNA here is from genome assembly GCA_038063015.1 of Patescibacteria group bacterium. GTDB lineage: Bacteria > Patescibacteriota > Minisyncoccia > Minisyncoccales > Staskawiczbacteraceae > JACPYG01. Next base: position 16,847 of record JBBTVX010000004.1, on the reverse strand, counting down.
ATGTATTTAGCTGGCACATCAGAACAACCGTTAATCGCAATGTATGCCGACGAAATTTTAGAAGGAAAAGAGTTGCCAAAAAGATATATAGCTTTTTCAACTTGCTTTAGAAGAGAGGCGGGTTCTTATGGCAAAGATACAAAAGGAATTTTAAGAGTTCATCAGTTTGACAAACTGGAAATGGTTATTTTTTCAAAACCGGAGAACTCAAAAAAAGAGCACCAATTACTTTTGAAAATTGAAGAAAAATTAATGAAGGCATTGGGGCTTCCATATCAAGTTGTAAATATATGCACTGGCGACCTCGGGAGACCAGTGGCTTCAAAATACGACATTGAAACATGGATACCGTCAGAAGAGAAATATCGCGAAACGCATTCAACTTCAAACTGCACGGATTTTCAGGCAAGAAGATTAAATATTAAATACAAAGACAAGTCTGGAAAACCGGTATTTCTGCATACTTTAAACGGAACCGCAATTGCAATGCCCAGAATTCTAATTGCAATAATTGAAAACTGCCAGCAAAAAGACGGGTCAATAAAAATACCGAAGGTTTTACAAAAATACTGCGGTTTCAAGGTGATTAAATAATTTTTAGATTGTGGAAACTATAATAAATGGCATTAAAATTAATTATAAAATTATCGGGGAAGGGGAGCCCTTTTTAATTTTGCATGGCTGGGGATCCAATTCTGAAAGATGGCAGAAGGTGGGAGAATTATTGGCGGAAAAAGGGTTAAAAACAATTATTCCCGATATGCCAGGTTTTGGCAAAAGCGAAACGCCAAAAACGCCGTGGAATTTTAACAGTTATGTGAGCTGGGTGGAAGAATTTGCTAAAATTTTGGATTTGAAAAATTTTTATCTGCTCGGGCATTCCTTTGGCGGAGCGATAGCGGTTAAAGTTGCTGTAAATTCTCCTCAAAAAATAAACAAATTATTTTTAGCGGCTTCGGCTTGTATAAGAAAAAAAACAGCGATTAAAAAAGTTTTGGCTAAAATATCAAAAGTTGCAAAGATTTTTTCTTTTTTACCCTATTATCTGCTGATAAGGAGGGCTTTTTATAAATTTATCATCAAAAAAAGCGACTATGTCTACGTAGAAGGAATAATGAAAGAAACCTATTTAAAAGCAATATCAGAAGACCTGTCCTGCTATTTGTCTTTTATTAAAGCGCCTACGATTATTATCTGGGGAGACAAAGACGAATCTACGCCGGTGGAAAACGCCCATTTTATAAACAAAAAAATAAGCAATTCAAAATTAATAATTATTCCCGACGCCGACCATAATTTAAACCAAAAATCGCCCGATATTTTAGCGGAAAAAATAATTGAAAATTTATAATATGTTTTTAGTTTTAAGCGTTCTTTGGTTTATCAGAACGTCAAAATATATCCTTTTTTGGCTTTACTTGTGGCAACTAAAAGAATATCATATTGGCCGTTTTTTGACTCATTTTGAAACAAAAAAAGGGCAAAAATTAATTTTAAACCCATTGCAGAATTTTAAAATATTACTATCTGCGCTTTTTCTTTTAGACAGCGTTGTCTTTGTCTGGATTTTGTTTTTAGTTTATTTTATTGAATCATTTTTATTTTTTAGAGCGATTTTTAATAAAAAAACAAAAAAACCAAAATTAACCAAAAAGATAATTTTTTTGTTATCGTTTTCTTTTTTAACGGCTATTTTATTCCCGATGGCTTTGTTTATATTTACAAAAGAGATTATACAGTTTTCTTTATATCTTTTAGTTTTTGATATTTTAACTCCGTTTATTGTTGCCGTAATTGTTCTTTTGTTCCAGCCGTTGTCGGTATTGGCAAGAAACAATACTGTAAAAAAAGCAAAGAAAAAAATAAAAAATTTAAAATTAATATACGGCGGACCTGTTGTTGTCGGTATTACGGGAAGTTATGGAAAAACTTCAACTAAAGAATTTTTGTCTGAAATTCTTTCATATAAGTTTAAGGTTTTAAAGACAGAGGAACATCAAAATTCTGAAATTGGAATTTCAAGATGTATTTTAAATAATTTAAATAAAGACCATGAGGTTTTCGTGGTCGAAATGGGATCTTATAATAAAGGAGGAATAAAGTTATTGTGTGATATTGTTAATCCGAAAATTGGTATTATTGTGGGAATTAATGAACAACATCTAGCTCTTTTCGGTTCGTTGGATAACTTACTTTCAGCTGAGGGCGGCGGGGAATTAGCAGACGCTTTGCCAAAAGATGGACTTTTAGTTTTGAATGGCGACAACAAATATTGTTTGGATCTTTATAAAAAAAATAACTCGCCAATTAGCGGAAGAAAAAAAATTTATACTCTTAAAAAAGATAAAGTAGACTCAGACATATGGACAGACGAAATTACAGTGAAAAGAGAATGTGTTTCTTTTGTTGTTTTAACCAAAGAAAAAGAGATGGCTTCTTTTAATATAAATGTTTTCGGTAAGCAAAATATTCAAAATATTTTAGCGGCTATTTTAGTGGCAAGACAATTAGGTATGAATTTTGATGAAATAACAAAGGCTGCAAAAAATATAAAACAAGAACAGTCTGGTATGTTATTAAAAGACGGAAAACACGGAGTTAGTATAATAGATTCTTCATATTCTTCCAATTTTGACGGAGTTATTGCGGATTTAGAATATTTAAGTATTTTTCCTAAAAAAAAGGTTATAATTATGCCATGCTTAATTGAATTAGGTGTAAAATCGGCGGAAATTCATCGAAAAATAGGCGCAAAAATAGGCGCAACATGCGACTTGGCTATAATTACGACCAGAGAAATGTATAAAGAAATAAAAAAAGGAGCCGTTGAATCAGGAATGAAAGAAAAAAATATTGTATTTTGTGAAAATCCAGAAGAAATACTAACAAGAATATCAATTTTTTGCGCAAAAGGGGACGCAGTGTTGCTAGAAGGCAGGGTGCCGGAAAAATTAATTTCAAAACTTTTACATGTTTAAACCGATTTCAATTTCTTTATCGCCTAATGTTGAAAAAGATGATTTGCGTCTTACTTTTAATTTAGTTATCAGACCGTGGCTGTGGAAGCAAGGCAGGGGCATGGAAGAATTAGAAAAAGAATTTAAAAAATATCTCGGAGCAAAATACGCAATTTCTTTTAATTCCGGAAGAAGTTCGTTTTTTTCTATATTGAAATCTCTTGATTTACCGGAAAACTCAGAGGTCTTGCTTCAAGCTTTCACCTGCAACGCCGTGCCGAATCCAATTCTATGGCTGAATTTAAAACCGGTTTATGTAGATTGTAATAAAGACGATTTTAATATTGACATAGAAGATTTAAAGAAGAAAATAACAAAAAACAGCAAGGCTTTAATTGTGCAGCATACGTTTGGATTAGCGGCAAACATGAAAGAAATTGATTTTATTGCGCGACAGAATAATTTAATTTTAATAGAAGACTGTGCCCATTCTTTGGGGGCTGAATTTAACGGGCAAAAAGTGGGAACTTTCGGCAAGGCGGCATTTTTTAGTTTTTCCCGCGACAAAATTATTTCTTCTGTTTATGGCGGAATGGCAGTTACAAATGATGACGAAATTGGAAAAGAACTTCGGCAAGCTCAGACCGAATTTGGCATGCCAGATTCGGCGTGGATATTTCAGCAATTACTTCACCCCATTTTGTTAAATTATATAATTTTACCAATTTATAATTTTTTGGATTTAGGAAAAATATTTTTAGTGCTGTCTCAATGGTTTAATATTTTATCAAAAGCAGTCCATTGGAAAGAAAAGAGGGGACAGAGGCCAGATTATTTTCCGCGAGCTTTGCCGAACGCCTTAGCGGTGCTGGCGTTAAAACAATTTTCAAAATTAGAGAAATTTAATGAATATCGCCAAAAAATAGCCGACTTTTATTATAGTCAATTAAGCAGTACAAAATTTCAGTTGCCGCCGAAGTCCGATGGCAAGAAAAATATTTTTTTGCGTTTTACAGTAAAACACCCAGAAGCTCATAAAATAATTTATGAGGCATGGCATAAGCAAAACATATTGCTAGGGGATTGGTATACAACGCCGATAGCTCCTTTTGACACAAAATTAGACGAAATGCATTATAGAACAGGAATGTGCCCCGCAACAGAAAAATTAGCCGAAACAACGTTAAATTTACCGACCCACATAAATATTTCCCAAAAAGACGCCGAAAGAATAGTTAGTTTTTTAAAACAATGGAAATAAAAGAAATAAAAAACAAAGAAGAGTGGGAGGATTTTTGTTCGCGCTGCAAGGAAAAAACATTTTTGCAATCATGGAATTGGGGCGACTTCAACTTGGCAACAGGGAAAAAAACTTGGAGATTCGGAATAATTAATCGAGGGGATTTAATTTCTGTTGCGTTAGTAATTAAAATAATTGCTAAAAGGGGAATTTTTTTATTCGCGCCCCATGGGCCGGTTGTTAAAGAAGGACTAAGCAATAAAGAAAAAAAAGAAATTTTTGAATTACTGCTTGATATTCTTAAAAAAAAAGCTAAAGAAGAAAAAGCCAGCTTTATAAGAGTGTCTCCTATTTTACCAAACAACGAAGACAATAAAAAAATATTTTCAGATTTGGGTTTTAAAAAATCTCCGATGAATGCTTCAGCATATGAGGCTACTTTGAAACTGGATATTTGTCCTTCGGAGGAGGAGCTTTTAAAAAATATGCGCAAGACAACGCGATATTTAATAAAAAAAGCAACAGATAATAAAGATATTACAATAGAAAGCAGCTGTGATTTTAAAGATATTGAAATTTTTCAAAAATTAAATAGGGAAGTATCAAAAAGACAAAAGTTTATTTCTTTTTCCGATAATTTTGTTGAGAACGAATTTAAAGTTTTTGCCGAAGATAAAGATGTTGTGTTTTTATTCGGAAAGTACAAAGAAAAAATAACAGCCGGAGCGCTTATTGTTTTTTGGTCAGGGATTGCATTTTATCATCAGGCAGCTTCATTGGTTGAATTTTCCAGGTTTTCCATACCTTATTTATTGCAATGGGAGGCTATAAAAGAAGCTAAAAGAAGAGGTTATTCTTTATATGATTTTTGGGGCTTTATTGATCCGGAAAAATTTCCAAAACATCCTTGGGCTGGACCGACATTGTTTAAAATAGGATTTGGGGGCGCGAGAAAAGAATATGTAAAAACGCAAGATTATATAATTTCCCCAAAATATTGGTTTAATTATATAATAGAAACAGCAAGAAAAATAAAAAGAGGGCTATAATAGACCTACCGATTAATGAAACACAGAAGGCATTATGTAAAAAATAAGGTTCGTCGCTTAAAAAATAAAAAATCGTTTTTAAAAAGATCTGTTTTTTGGATTGTTATTTTGTCTGTAATAATTATACTTTCATTTTTTCATTTTTTTATTTTTTTCTCAAAATTTCAGGTGAATTCCGTTATTGTCTCGGGAAATAACAGTGTTCAAGGCGAGGCTCTTCAAAGCATTGCGTGGAATAATGTTAATAAAAAAATTATAGTTTTAGGCAATTGGAATATAATTTCCAAAAGCATTTTTTTAACTGGACCTAAAATAATAAGTAAGGATATATTAAATAAATTTCCTCAAATTGAAAACGTAAAAGTATTTAAAAAATTTCCGAAAACAATAATTCTGCAAATAAAAGAGAGAACCCCTTTTGCTGTTTTTTGCCAGACAAATGACAAAAAGTGTTTTTATATAGACGAAAATGGTATAATTTTTAAAATATTAGAACGAATTCCGGAAAATATTTCTATTGTAAGGCAAATAATAGAAAATAAAGAGGTTTTTGCGGGCGAAAAAGTTGTTGAAAAAAATATCATAGATATAATCTCTAAAATTAAAATAAATCTAAAAGATAATTTTCAAATAGATGTTAAGTCGGCAATGATTTCAAACCCGTTTAGATTGGATATAGAGACATCGGAAAACTGGCAAATTTATTTTAATTTAGATTCAGAAACTGATTTGCAGATAGCGAAAATGAATCTTTTACTAAAAGACGAGATTCCGGACAGCGTCAGAAAAACCCTCCAATATATAGATTTGCGATTTAAGGCCCGAGCATATTATAAGTAAGACATACTAGGTTGACATTATTAAAAATTTAGTGTATACTTAATTATATGAATTATACACTAAAAAAAGAGGAATTTTTTAAAAAAACGGCTCTTCAAATAAAATTTTTATTTATACCATTTAAGGCAAACAATTTTCGTCCTAAATTTTTACAAAGCAGAATTTTACTATATTTTGTTGTTTTTTTATTTGTATTAAAATTATTTACATCTGTAATTTCTTTTAATTTTTCTAAAAATATATTTTTTGCAGACATTACAAAAACCACTTTGATAAATTCTATTAATCAAAACAGAGGAGCGAAAGGACTGCAACTGTTGGCAGAAAATGAAAAACTTAACCAAGCGGCCATGCTAAAAGCGCACGATATGGCAAAAAATAACTATTTTGCCCATCAGAGTCCGCAGGGCATTACCCCTTGGTATTGGTTTTTGCAGAGCGGTTATAACTATAAGTACGCTGGCGAGAATTTGGCTATCGGATTTTTAAATTCAGAAGAAGTTTTTAACGCTTGGTATAATTCGCCTTCTCATAAAAAAAATATGTTAAATCCCAATTATAAAGAATTTGGAATGGCGGTTTTAGATGGAAATTTTGGCGGAAGCAAAACAACTGTAATTGTGCAACTTTTTGCAAGTCCTTTAGTTTTAGCAAAACAAACACAACCAAAAAAACAACAACTGGCAAAGACGCAAACGCAGGTCCGGGCGCCAGAAACAGCAGAACAGATTTCTTCAATAAATGATCGACCGGCAGAAGTTCTATCTCAAAGTTCAGAATATCCTGTTCTGAAAGTGGCGGGCAAGGAAAATAGCAACACTTTATATCTTAGGTTTTTAAATTTTACATATTATAGATACGACAAAATTTTAAAAACAACTACGTACGGACTTTCAATATTGGTTGGCGTTGCTTTGTTGCTTAATATTATAATTTATTTTAATATTCAGCACACAGACCTGATCGTAAAATCGTTTTTAATTATAGTTTTATTAATCATTAAAATTTGACGTGAATAGAAAACAAAAAAAAATATTAATATTCTTTATTTGTTTTTATCTGACCGCCTTTTTTATTTTTAATTGGGATGACACTTCGTGGTTCTTTAATTATAAAATAATGTCTGGATTATTGTATGATTTTTTCACGCCCTATAAAAGCGCTGGAGTGTATTCAGTTGCTCCTGTTTTCTCTAATTATCCTCAAAATAATAATGCTAAAAATAATAATGCTAATGAGCCGGTAAAATTTATTTACTCTGACAAAACCAATATTTTAGAAATTCCAGCCATTAATATTTCGGCGCCGATATTTTTTTCAGAGACCACAGACAAAAAAGTTTTGGCAAAAGAATTAAATAAAGGAGTTGTTGTTTATCCTGGGTCAGTTTTGCCAGGAGAAAATGGACTTACTGTAGTTTTGGGGCATTCATCTCCTCCAAATTGGCCAAGGGCGAGATACGACTGGGTTTTTAATGACTTAAATAATCTAAGCTTTAGAGATGAAATATTTTTTATTCTAAACAATAAAAAATACACATATCAAGTGATAAAAAAAGAAATAATAGAAAAAGGCCAAAAAATAAATTCTAATGGATTGACAAATTACGAGAATATGATAGTATTAATAAGTTGCTGGCCTCCTGGCAAAGATTGGAAAAGAGTTGTTATTTACGCCGAACTTAATTTTTAAATTTTAAAACATGAAAACATTATCAAAATTATTTATATTATTAGTTGCAGTTTTTACGGCATTGGTTTTTGTTATGATTTTTGCAAACAGCGTTAATGCCACTAATTTTTTTACCTTTAATTCTGCTTGGGAGATAAGAGATTTTGTTAATAGTTTTCCTCAATATACAAATATTCCTAATACCGAGCCTGGCTCAGGGGCGCTTAGAAGCGATGAAGTAACAGCTACTAAAATATGCCAATTAAAAGGATATAAAGTAAGTAAAATATTAAGCGCAGATTATTATAGAAGTTGTGAAAACAATACTATTGGTTATTGGGAATCCTCTGTGAATGATTTTAAAATTATTAACGCTTGCCAAAATAATAGATATATTAAATCGTTACAATGTTCTGAGCCCCTTGTTATTGTCTGCGCAACCAAAACCAACTGCGGAACCGATGGATATACCGGAGGCGCGTTTTGCATAGGCAATAATGTTTATCAAAACTACAAAACATATACCTGCAATAATCCTGGAACAACTTACTCAAGTTGTTCTAATTCAACCGCTCCTCAATTAAAATTAAACTGCTCGGGAAACCAAACCTGCTCCAATGGACAGTGTCAAAATATAAACATTGCCTGCAATTCAAACTCTGCATGTGGCGCTAACGGCTATACAGGTTCGCCATATTGCCAAGGAGGCGATGTTTATCAAAACTACAAAACATATACCTGCAATAATCCTGGAACAACTTACTC
>JBBTVX010000004.1:0-8225 GCA_038063015.1 Patescibacteria group bacterium | reverse complement strand
ACTGCTCGGGAAACCAAACCTGCTCCAATGGACAGTGTCAAAATATAAACATTGCTTGCTCAACCAATGCCAACTGCGGAACCAATGGCTATGCGGGCTCGCCATATTGCCAAAACAACAACATATATCAAAATTACACAATTTACACCTGTAACAATGCCGGCGCGACTAACTCATATTGCTCAAACTCTACGGAAAATCGTTTAAAGAGTGATTGTGCATACAACCAAACTTGTAATAATGGACAGTGTTCTTATCAAAATATTGCTCAAAATATTGTCTGCAATTCAAATTACAACTGCGGGACCAATGGCTATGCCGGAGGCGCGTTTTGCATGGGCAATAGTGTTTATGAAAATTACATAACATATACCTGTAATAATCCTGGAACAACCTACTCAAGCTGCAATAGTTCCACCACGGCTCAATTACAAAACACATGTGGTACAAACCAAACATGTGCCAATGGTTATTGTTCTAAACAGCAAAATTATATTACAGTACAAACTATCTCAGCCACTAACACATATAATAATCAAGCAACTCTAAATGGTTATTTTTCTGGAACGAATATCAATAATATAAACTATGTGTGGTTTCAATGGGGAACCACAACATCTTATGGATATAATGGATACGAAACAAATCATCAAACAACAAGCTACACAGGACCCTTCAATCAAAACATCGCAGAATTATCTCCTGGAATTGTTTATTATTTTAGAGCAGTTGCTCAAAATTATAATGGTCAAATAGTTTACGGCCAAGATATGACATTTCAATTAGGACAAGTATTAGGAGCGCAAGTATTGGGAGCGACAGATGTCTCAACTGGTCTTACAAATAATTTTTTGGCCGATTCGTTCTTTTTGCCTTTAATAATTGCTTTAGCTGGAATCTGGCTGTTTAAATCTGGAATTTTGGGTCTTGATGGATGGGTTAATTCACGCAGAATAAAACACAGAGATTACGTTGCTGGCAAAAAATTAAAAACGAAAATTGCCGAAATAAAAGAAAGAGAAAAATTAAACTAAAACAACTGAAAATAAAAAGGCGCTCACTCGGCGCCTTTTTATTTTCTTCCTTCAAATGCTGATTCCAAAGTTTCTTCATCGGCATATTCGAGTTCACCGCCAACTGGTATGCCTTTTGCGAGATGTGTTATTTTAAAAGTAGGCGAGATGACCGCTTCTTTTAAGGTTTTTTCAACCAACATAGACGTTGTTTTTCCTTCGGGTGTTGGATTTAAAGCAATTATGATTTCTGAAAAATTTCTCTCTTTCGCGCGCGTTATCAATTCTTCAATTCTTAAATTGTTGATATCTTCTTTTCTCATCGTAGCCAAAGTGCCACCCAAAATAAAATACAAGCCATTGTATTTTTTTGTGTCTTCAATTGCTCTTAAATCAATTTCTTTTTCAATGACACAAAGCAGTTGTCTATTTCTTAAAGGATTTTGGCAAATAGGACATAAATCTGTATTTTGAACAGGATTAAATGATTCAAAAGGATTAAAACAAAAAGCGCAGAACTTAATTTTATTTTTTAATTCCTGAACAACGTTTATCAATTCATCAACTCTTTCTTTCGGTAATTTCATTAGATAAAAAACAAAACGGCTGGCAGTTCTGGGACCGACCGTAGGGAACTTAGAAAATAATTCAATAAGTTTTTTAATTGAATCTGTCATTGTTATAATTTTATTCAGTTATTTCAGAAGAATACTCTCCTTTATCTAAGTTTCTAAAACTTACTCTTTGGTCGTCAAAATACAATTCAATTTTTCCCAAAGGTCCGTTTCTGTGTTTAGCAACTAAAATTTCAGCGATATTCTTTTTTAAACTGTTTTCGTTATATCTGTCTTCTCTATAAATAAACAAAACCACATCAGCGTCTTGTTCGATGGCGCCCGATTCTCTTAAGTCGGCTAATCTTGGAATTTGGGGAACTCGCGATTCAACAGCGCGAGATAATTGAGACAAAGCCAAAACTGGCACATTTAATTCTTTTGATAATGTTTTTAATGCCCTTGAAATTTCTGTAACTTGCTGTACGGAGCTTTGAAATTTATTAGAAGGTTCCATTAACTGCAAATAATCAACAATCAACAATCCCAAACCCTTGGTTGCCTGCAATCTTCTAGCCATAGCCCTCATTTGCAATACGTTTACGGAGCCTGCGTCGTCAATATAGATTGGCGCTTCAGACAGGGTTCCTATAGCATGTTGGATTCTAGAATAATCATTATCTCCTGAGCCGTCTTGAAGTCTGCCATTTCTTAATTTCCACAAGTCAATATTTGCTTGGCTGGAAATCAATCTATCTCCTAGCTGGTCTTTTGACATTTCTAAACTAAAAATACCAACTGGTTTATTTTCAAAAACTGCCACATATCTGGCGATGTCTAAGGCAAATGACGACTTTCCCATAGACGGTCTGGCGGCCAAAACAATTAAATCAGAATTTTGAAGCCCGGCTAAAATATTATCCAGGTCTTTAAATCCTGTTGGCAAACCTCTCAATTTACCCTTGTTTTTTGAAAGTTCATCTATTCTTTCAAAGGTATCTGATAATATTTCTTTTATTGGGGTAAAAACTTGATTAAGAGATCTTTGACCGATATTAAAAACTGTTTTTTCGGCTTTATCCAATAAAATGTCGACTTCTTCCGCTTCATCAAAAGCTGAAAGACCTATTTCGTGCGAAGCTGAAATTAAATCTCTTAAAATTTTTTTTTGCCGCACTATCTTGGCATAATTTGAAACATGAGTAGCGGTGGGGACAGAGTTGATAAGCGAAGTAATATAAGCTGAACCACCTATTTCTTCAAGTTTTTGTTTTTCTCTTAACCGGGCTGATACCGAAAGAATATCAATTGGTTCTGTTCTTTCATAAAGGTCAGCCATTACTTGATAAATTTCTTGGTGAATGTCTTTATAAAAATCTTCGGCTCTTATAGAATCAATAATTTTGACAATAGCTTCTTTATCCAACATCAAACAACCTAGCAGGCTTTGTTCTGCTTCTGTATTTTGCGGAGGAAGTTTGTCTGGCAGTTCGTTTTTGTTTGCCATTTTACTTAATATTTTTAATAATTTGTCCCGTTTTTGTGTCTTCCACTAAATAACCTTGTTTTTCTATCTCTATACGAATTTCATCTGCTTTTTGCCAATTTTGTTCGTTGCGATATTTTTTTCTGGCGTTTATTAATTTTTTAATTTCAAGAGGCATCGTTGGTTTCTTGATTTTTTTAAAATCTATTATTCCAAAAATATTATTTATTTTTTCAAAAAAATTATAAATTTCATCTGCTTCTTTTTTTGAAATTAAATCTTTATCTAAAAGTTCGTTTATTTTTTTAATAAATTCAAACATCACAGCAAAGGCTTTTGGGGTGTTGAAATCGTCGTCCAGCTCTTTATAAAAATTGATTTTAAAATCTTTTATAAGTTTAGAATTTAAAATTTTGGATTTAGGATTTGTTTGGAGTTTTCGCAGAAATTCTTCAATTTTTTCTAAGGATAATCTTACTTCAATCATAATAGACTCTGAATAATTAATGGGCGAACGCCATAAATTTTTTACGAGCAAAAATCTTAATTGTTGACTGGAATATCTCTTCAAAAAATCGCTAATTGTCATAAAATTTCCCAGGGATTTTGACATTTTTTGACCGTTGACCGTTAAAAATCCTGTATGCATCCAATATCTTACAAAAGGTTTTTTGCCAGAGATGGCTTCCATTTGCGAAATTTCTGCCTCATGGTGGGGGAATATAAGATCTCTTCCTCCGCCGTGAATATCATATTGAGAACCAAAAAACTTTTCTGTAATCGCAGTGTCCTCAATGTGCCAGCCAGGCCTTCCTTTGCCAAATAGAGATGGCCAGCTTAGTTCGGCTTCTTCTTGTCTAAATTTCCACAAACAAAAATCTCCTCTATTTTTTTTATCTTTGCTGTAATCAATCCTAGATACTGAGTCTTCGGCCGCCAACACGGTCCTGCCAGATAGTTTTCCGTAATTTTTAAACTTACTTATATCATAATAAATTCCATCGTCGTCTATTTTATAAGCATAACCCTTATCCATCAACTTTTTTATTTGGCTGATTATTTCTTTAATATAACTTGTTGCTCTGGCATATTTTGTAACGCTGTTAACTCCTAAGTCCTTCATTGCTTTTAAATATTCTTTTTCAAAAGCTAAAGCCAAGCTTTTAGGTTCAACTCCTTTTTCTCTGGCTCTGGTAATTATTTTGTCGTCTAAATCTGTGATGTTTTGTAAATAAAAAACATTGAAACCAATTTGTTTTAAATATTTTACGAAAGAATCAAAAAGAATATATGTTCTGGCGTGTCCGATATGTGAAAAATCAAAGACAGTGACGCCACAAACAAAAAGGTTTATTTTTTTGCCTTTAATAGGTTTGAACTTTTCTTTTTTGCCAGAAAGAGTGTTGTATATTTTCAAATTATTAGTAATCATATTTTTATTCTTTTAATTGGGCTAATTTCTATTATTTTTAAAAAAATGCTTAAAATCGTGAAAACAACCGAAAGCCATAAAAGAGCAATAAAAAATTGCGACGGGAGATTTGGCCAAACAATTAATATAGCCACAAAAACTAATGACTGCATAACCATTTTTGTTTTGCCAAAGATATTTGATTCAATATAGACCTTTTTGGTTGTATAGTATATTGAAACAAAAGTGTTAACCACTTCTGTCAAAAGCAAGACCAAGAGCAACCATCTATGATGTTCAAATAAACTATAAACAGCTATGGTTATGATTATAATTCTATCAGCAACTGGGTCTAACATAGTGCCTAACTCAGTAACCATATTTTTACCTCTGGCAACTGAGCCGTCCAAAATATCTGTAAGCGCGCCAAATAGAAAGAGGGATATAATCAAAATTTTATCTTCTATTTTGAAAAAAAACAATAGGGCGAACAGTAAAACACCGATAATAATTCTTGCGGTTGTTATTGCGTTTGGCGTAATTTTATTCGGCCAATAGGGTTTTATAAAAACAAAAAGAATTTCATCTCTATAATGGTCAAGTTTTTCCAGAAATAATTTCAGGTCTCCTATAAATTTATTCATTAATACATACTATCAAAGATTATATGTTTTGTTAAGGGCTTCTTTCCAAAAGAAATTTTTTGTGATAATCTGAAATAATTATAAAAAGAAATGAAAGTAATAGATATAATATTTGCGCTTATTTGCGGTAGGATACTCGCTTGGCTGGCGCACGATTTTTTAAAAGGCTACGGCATTGAAATAGGTTATTATAAATGGCTTTTGTATTTTGTCTTGCCGGTTTTTTCTTTGGCTTGCTTGTGGCTGGCCTATTTAATCGGAAAAAAATTATTATTTGTTTTCCAGGCGGCTAAATACATTTTAGTCGGTATATTTGTTACTATAATTGACTTGAAGCTATTTGAATTTTTAGTATGGATTTTTTCGCTTTCTCTTGCCCCTATAAGTCCGATAATATCTAAGGCAACCTCATTTTTAATTTCAACATATATTAAATATTGGGGCAACAAACACTGGACTTTTGAAAAAACAGAAAAAGAGGGGATTGGGCAAGAAGTTTTTCAGTTTATTATTGTTACTGTGATAGGATTAGGAATAGATGTCGGCGCTTTTTTCTATTTTATAAAAATTATGGGTCCGCAATTAGGAGCGCCGGAAGATGTCTGGATAAAATTAAGCGTAATTTTTGCCGCGCTGGTTGCCGCCATTTGGAATTTTCTGGGTTATAAATTTATGGTATTTAAAAAATAAAATACATTATGGTAAACTTGGTTTTATATCGCAAATATCGGCCGCAGAATTTTTCGGAAATAATAGGACAAGAACATATTGTTCAAACTTTAACTAATTCAATTTCCGCAAAATCAATTTCCCATGCTTATCTATTTACGGGGCCGAGGGGTTCTGGAAAAACCACAATAGCCAGGCTTTTTGCCAAGGCCGTTAATTGTCAAAATGTTACCTCTTTTGAGCCCTGCAATAAATGCAATTCTTGTTTGGAAATTATGCAGTCCAAATCAATGGATTTGGTTGAAATTGACGGCGCCTCTCATACTGGAGTTGATGATGTAAGAGAGCTGATAGAAGGAATTAAATTTACTCCGATAAGCTCAAAATATAAAATTTTTATCATTGACGAGTGCCACCAATTGAGCAAATCGGCTTTTAACGCTTTGCTAAAAACCCTTGAAGAACCGCCTAGTCACGCTATTTTTATATTGGCAACCACAGAAGTTCATAAAATGTTGCCAACCATAGTTTCAAGATGCCAAAGGTTTGATTTTAAAAGATTGCAAATTGTCGAAATTATAAAAAAATTAGAATTCATTTCTAAAAAAGAAAACATAAAATTTGAGGATACGGCTTTATCATTGATTGCTTTAAACGCCAGAGGTTCGTTCCGCGACGCTGAATCACTTTTAGACGAATGCGTTAGCTTTTCGGGAATTGCCAATACTATAAAAACGGAAGATATAAAAAAACTTTTGGGCATTGTTGAGGTCAGCCAGATTTCGCAGTTTATTGATTATCTTTTGCAAAAAAATGTCAAAGAGGCAATTATATATTTAAATTCAATGGCAGACAACGGCGTTGATTTGCAAGAGTTTGCCAAGACCTTAATTTTTTATTTAAGACAGGCGCTGCTTTTAAAAATAAATCCGGATTTTTTGAATTTACAAAACTCCGGTCTTTCTGAAAAAGAACTTGAAAAAATAAAAACGCAGATAACCGGCCTAAACAATAAAAATATCCAAAGTATGTTGGAGTTATTTATTGAAGCGGGAAATAAAATGAAATACGCCCCCATTCTTCAGCTTCCCTTGGAATTAGCGATTGTTGATATTACTTGGGGTGTGGAATTCAAACAGAATTAAATTTAGAATTTGTGTTTGAATTCCACACCCCTATCGTTTTCTTCTTTTTCTCCTGAAAAATAAAAAGTATAGAATCAATAGGGCCGGTATGCCAACCGCTAAATAGGCATAATTTTTATTTCCTCCAAAAAATCCTATGATAGAATCCAATAAAGACGCCTGCAAGAGGGCCTGTTTTTTTATATCTGCTTTAATCGGGTTTGTGCCGTTTTCTATTTCCTGTTTGTCTGGAAAACTATCTGAGTCTGTATCAACATTTAAAGGGTTGGTGCCGTATTTAAAAAGTTCATCTTCATCAAATACGCCGTCGCCATCGTCATCTAAATCCTTGTTGTCTCCCAATCCGTCCGAGTCCGTATCCCGCGATTCTGTTTTGTCTTTGGGAAAAGCGTCAATCTTGTCTGAAACTCCGTCTCCGTCTGTGTCTGATTTTTTAGGGTCTGTTCCCGTTTTAGCTTCTTCTTCGTCGTTTAGGCCGTCGTTATCGTCGTCAGCGTCTTTTTCGTTTCCAACGCCATCTGAATCTGAATCCAAATCAACAAAAACGGATTTTTTAATAGCGCTGTTGTTTTCTATATTGTCGTCTGAAGGATTAAGGCCGATAACAGAAACTTTAATATCGTGATTGCCTTGCGCGGCTTTCCAATCTATAAAAACATCGTCATAAGTATCAGCCCTTACAGAAATTAACTGAGGACTGGTCATTTCTTTGTTATTGTCTGAAAAAACAGCTTGGCCGGAAACATCGGCGTCTCCAGTGTTAAATATTCTGGCGTAAATTCTTACTAAGTCGCCGTCTAAAATTTCCTCCTTGGAAAAAGTAATATCTGCCTCGGATATTAAAAGGTCTGTTTTTGCAAAAACAGAAACAGCAAAAAACAAAACAACCAGCGTTGTAAAAATAAACAGGGGATTGGAATATTTTTTCTTCATTACTGCATTATACTATTTTTTTTGGACTTCGCCAAGTTCTTGAAAAAAACAATAAAATTTGATAGTATAAAAATAGTTTTGACATTCCGGGGTCGTCTAATGGCAGGACAATAGATTTTGGATCTATTTATCTTGGTTCGAGTCCAAGCCCCGGAGCAGGCATAATTTTTATCCCGCAGAGCGGAGTAAAAATTTGGCTTGTTTCGCGGGTTTTGTATGAGAACCAAATCCCCGAATCCCGCCTTGGCGGGATGCCTTCGGGCAACTCTTCGAGTCCAAGCCCCCGGACCCGTTTTTTATCTACGCATTGAAACTACGTGTCAAATCAAATAACAATCAAACCGAAACGGGCATCTGATTGATCTTTGAA